>JAFGOK010000490.1 GCA_016926535.1 Micromonosporaceae bacterium
AGATCGCCGCTGAGCTCGGCATCTCCCAGATGCATGTCTCCCGGCTGCTGCGTCAGTTGCTTGGTTTCCTGCGTGGCAGGCTGGAGCTGGCATAGTCCGACCGCTCAGCGCCATTCTGTGACAGATGCCGGATCACATGCCGCATCACATGCCGCATCACATGCCGCATCACATGCATCAGGATGCCGCCGCCTGGTTCCCCACGAGCGAGGCGGCGGTATCCAGCATCTCATCTCAGTTCCAGGATCATGCTGATACGTAAGCCCACCGGCACTGCAATCACATCGATCTCATCGAGACGAACCCGCGGTCTCGCCCCGCCACGGCCATGATTGTCGGGGTGACCGACGATGGCCCGCCGCATCGCTTCACACGTTCCCGAGTTTCCGGAGCCCACGACCGTGCCGCTGGCCGAGAGCGAAGGGCCGTCAACGACAGGGAAGGGCCGTCAACGAAGGGAGTACGCATTCCCCTGCAGCGCGATCGCGGACCACGGCGGTCGATCCCCCTCGAACCGGCCGACCAGTTCTGCGGTCAGATGCTGTGTTTCGGCGGCGCTTCCGCCGTTCCTCGCGGCCAGCAGCTTGCCTCCAGGTGATCGGGCAGCTGGTGGAATCTCATGAGGCCACCTGCCGACCTGGGACGGTGAGCGAGTCGGCGGGGGTGAGCCGGGCGTAGACGTCTTCGGTGCGCTCCGCGATCGACGTCCAGGAGTAGCGCTGGGCAGCCTCAACGGCTCGCTTCCCCGCCCACCGGCGCCAGTCGGCGTCTGAGAGCGCGGAGAGGAGGGCACGCCGGAGCGCCTCGACGTCCCCGGGAGGCACCTGCCGTCCGGTGACGCCATCGAGGACGGTGCCTCGCATGCCGCCGACTGCGGAGGCGACCACTGGAACGCCACAGGCCATTGCTTCGAGCGGGACCATGCCGAATGGCTCATAGGCCGGTACGGCGACGACGAGATCGGCTGAGCGCAGCAGCGCCGGAACGTCGGTGGCCGCGATCTGACCAGTCAACTGGATCCGGTGCCGGACGCCGCATTCCTGGGCTGTCGCCATGATCCTTCGCGCGTCGGCGTCCTGGCCGAGTACCGCGGCTGGCAAGCCTCCTGCGATGACGAGTTCGGTTCCTGGGATACCGGCCAACGCCCGCACTATCGTGTCAATGCCCTTGCGCTCGACAAGACGTCCAACATAGGCAATCCGGTACCTGGCGTGTTGTGGCCGGGGCCAGCTCGGGCCGGTCGGGGTGAAGATCTCCAGGTCGACCCCGCAGGGAATGACCTGGATGTGCGAGCCGTCGACGTTCATGGTCGACAGTTCGTTGACCTCGTCGGCGCAGGTGGCGATGACCGCGTCGGCTTCCTCCGCCAGGAACTGCTCAATCCACTGCCGGCCGGGAGGGCTGGTGTCGTTCGTACCCTGATAGCGGTGCTTGACCGAACCAAGGGCGTGGAACGTTTGGATGAAGGGGATGTTCAGATTGCGGCAGACCGGCAAGGCCGCGATTCCCGACATCCAGAAGTGCGCGTGCACCACGTGCGGGCAGGCCACCGAGTTCCAGTCGGACACGAGCCAGTTGCCGAATTCCCCCATCAGTCCACCCAACTTGTCCCTTGGGACAGGCGCTGGAGGGCCAGCGGGCACGTGCACGACGTCCAGACCAGGGCGTAGCCGAACCACTGCCGGTTGGTCTTGGGACGTGCGGCGGGTATAAATGACGACGCCGTGGCCCCGATCGGCCAGTGCCATCCCCAAGCTGCGCACATGTCGATTCTGACCGCCGGCCTCACTGGCGCCCAGTGGCGTGATGGGACTGGCATGCTCGGAGATCAGCGCGATCCTCAACGAGTCACCTCGGTCCATGGGCATTCCCACACGATGATTTCCGAGAACCCGGGCAGCAGACGTGCGGCGTGGCGGCATCGGATTCACTGCTGCCCCCGGGCCCACCAGAGAACCAGGCGGGTCGCTGCGGTCAGCGAGGTGGCCACCGCCACCACGGCGGAGGTCTCCAGACGTCGGGTCGCCGGGCCGGGGACCAGAATGCTGCGTGCACCAGCGGCCCTGGCAGCGCCGATATCGGCACCGAGGTCACCGACCATGACCAGTTCCTCCGGCGGGATGCCGAGGTCAGCGGCTGCGGCGAGGATGAGACCAGGCTGGGGCTTGCGGCACAGGCACCGGTCACCCTCATCGTGGGGACACACCCGCACCGTGTCGAAGGGGCCGACGAGATCGCCGAGTCGGTTGTTGACCGCGCGGACCTGATCAGCGGTGATCAGGCCACGGGCGATGCCAGCCTGGTTGGTCGTCAGACCGATCTTGAGTCCTGCCCCACGCAGTTGGGCGAGGGCCTCAGCCGCGCGGCTGACCAAGCGAACACGTGCCGGGTCGCCGTTGTACGGCTCGTTTTGGACGAGCGTGCCATCACGATCGAATATGACCGCCCGCACCTGGCGGAGCGATGATCTGGTATCCATGTCCAGCACAGGCACCGTGGAATCCTCCTAACCGATGTACCGCGAGAGAGATCTGTGGTATAAAACTGGGCTACCCGGGGCGGGGCCGCCTAAACACTCGGCAATGCCAGATGCTGGCTGCGGGAGGCGGACCGTTCCCCTCCGCCCTGGCCCGCTGGATCTCCGCGCTGATGCGTGTCGCGCGGTGGGTGCGGTGGTCGCTGGTGGGGTCGCTGGTCGGTTCGGCGTGGGTGCCCGGCCGGCGTTTGGCGGTCACCCCTGGTGGTTGGGTTGGGCCTGTTGGTCACGGTGGGATGAGGGGGTGCTGTGGTGGGTCGTTCACCGTGGCAGCCTTTGTCCACTATGGTGGTTGTTGTGTGGCGGTTTGGGGTGATTGGGTTGGTGGGTGAAGCCCTCGATGGGGCCCCCTCGGCCGACATCTCAGCCAAACCAACCCAATCCAAACCAACCCTGGCAGAACTCTCGCGGGGCTGCCCTAGTGAACCGCTCGGTGGGCGATGTCGGTGATACGGTCGGCCGCCCTGTGTTCCGCCGGGCTCACCGGGGTGATCGAACGGACCAGCCAGCCGACCCCGAATGCGATCAGGCCGACAGCCAAAGGGTTCTCTCGGGCCCAGCGCCGGACCTTCCGCGGAGTCGAGGCCGCGGTCGCCGTCGCCAGGTCCATCGCCGATCGCATTTGGGTCGCTCCCTCAGCCGTCCCCTCCGAGGCCTTTTGCGTCATCTTGTCCTTGACCTCGGTGATCATGCGGCCGATCCGTTGCGTCGTGCGGCGGGCGATGGCGCTGGGGTTTGCCTCGTTTGCCAGTGCGCTGGCGTCGTCGCTGAGTCGCTGGCGTGCGAGATCGACGTTCTCGCGCTCGGCATGGACCTCGTCCTGGTCTGTCGTCATCGGTGTCATTCTGGGCGTCGTCATCGGTGTCGTCCCTCGTTTCCCCTGATGGCATCTGGAACTCGGCGTGTGGTGTCTATCGTCCTGGCGTCTCAGAGCGGACGCCTGCTATCGAGTGACCAGCGGACTACCCGGGGTCGGCTGGCCTAAACGCCGCTATCGATGGGTGGTCCGCGATGTTTTCCCCTCCGCTTCGTGGGTAGAGGAGACGCCGCACACCGCTGAGGTGAGCCAATGGAAGGGGATTGCTGTGCTCGGGTTTGTCATTTCACTGATCGTGGTCGGCGCGATCGCTGGTTTCCTCGCGCGGCTGCTGGTCCCCGGGCGGGACCCGATGGGGATCATCGCGACGATCCTGCTGGGCATCGTGGGTTCGTTCGTCGGCGGATTCCTGGGATACCTGCTGTTCGGGAAGGATGCTGACGAGGGTGCGTTGCGGCCCTCCGGTCTCATCGGATCGATCATTGGAGCGGTCATCGCGTTGCTGATCTATCGCGCGATGGTGCGGGGAAGGCGAAACGTCTGACGGGGGACATCCTCAGCTGAAGCCGATACGTGATGTTGGGGGCATGGTGAGCCGTGGTGCTCGAAATGGCAGGGGCGCCGTTGCCGTCATCGTGGCGCTCTTCGCAGGCGTTTTTCTGCTGCGCTGGGGGGACTCCCGAACGATGGACGCCATTGCCGTGCTGTACGTCATTCCGGTGGCGCTGGTCGCCGCCAGGTTCGGGGTGTGGGCTGGGGCCAGCGCCGCAGCACTGGCCTCTGGCCTGACCATCGCGTGGAACGTCCTCGACGACGGGGGCCTCGGGATTACCGGGATCGGTATCCGCCTCGCTGTCTTCCTCGTCATCGGCGTGATCGTCGGGCTGCTCGCCGACCGGGTCGGTCAGGAGGCCCAGGAACGGCAGCGCCTCCTGGCGGTCTCGCAGCGCATCAGCCGCCGAGGAGATCAGGCCCGCCAGTTGCAGGTGCTTGTCGGCCGCCTGTCGCGAGCCGCGACCCCGCAGGAGGTGGCGGAAGCGTACACATCGGAAGGGCTGCGGCTGCTCGGCGCGTCCCGAGGCGCGGTGTACCTGCTGGAGCCCGGCGAGACCGCGATGCGGCGGGTCGCGGCGCATCGCCCCAGGGTGGCGGGCGGCACCTGGGAGATCGTGCCCCTGACCGCCTCCGCACCCATGACGGAGGTCCTCCGCACCGGCGCGCCGCAGTACCTCGGCACCGTCGAGGAGCTGCGCGAGGCCTATCCCCACCTGGCTGGAGAGTGTATCGACGCTGGAGACCAGGCATGGGTGGCGATGCCCCTGAGCGGCAGCCAGGGGGCGATGGGGGTGCTGACCGCCGCATATCCCATCCCGCAGGGGTTCGGCTCCACCAGCAGAGAGACACTGACCCTGGTCGCCTTCCGCGTCTCGGATGCCCTGGAGCGTTCGCGGCTGCTTGAGGAGACCAACCAGGAGCGGACCCGCGCCGAGCAGTCCGAGCAGCGCACCGCCCTGCTCGCCGACGTCGCAACGGTGCTCGCCGGCTCGCTGGAGGCGGCCGAGCGCATGCAGCGGCTGCTGGATCGGCTGATTCCCGCATTCGCGGAGTTCGCAACGGTTGAGCTGGTCAACGGCTCGCGTCTGGAGACGCTGGCGGCCGTCCACGCCGATCCAGCCCTGCTGCCCAGCCTGCGGGATCTGTCCGCGGCTGACGGCTGGGACAGCTGGGGGATCAGGGAGGTGCTGCGACACCGGCGGGCCAGCCTGCTCACCGATATGCCAGACAACAGTCCGACCCAGGAACTGACCAGGATCGGCACGTGCGCCTCGCCGGGGGACGTGCGTCCGCGATCGCTCATCGCCCTGCCCCTGAAGGCGCGGGAATCGCTGATCGGAATCCTGGTGCTGGGACGCACCAGACCGGATTGGCAGTTTACCCAGGCCGATCTGATGCTCGCGGAGCTGATCGCGGGCCGCGCCTCCCTGGCGCTCGACAACGCCCAGTTGTACGAACGGCAGCGGGATGTCGCCGCGCGGCTTCAGCGGGCGCTGCTGCCAGCTGAGCTGCCGACCGCGCCGGGGGTCAGCGCAGCCGCCCACTACCAGAGCGGCGGAGCGGCCATCGATGTCGGTGGAGACTGGTACGACCTGATCAAGCTGTCTGAGGATAGAGTCGGGATCGTGCTGGGCGATGTCGTCGGCAGCGGCATCGTCGCGGCGGCGACCATGGGCAGGCTCCGGAGCGCTGTGGCGGCACTGGCCCCGGACGCGCTCGGCCCGGCGGACCTCCTCCAGCGCGTCGACCGCTTCGCCGACGCCGCTGACGGGGCCAGGCTGGCCACGGCGATCTGCGCCGACTTCGAACCGGCCACCGGCTGCCTGCGCTACGCCTGCGCCGGCCACCCACCCCCGGTGCTGATTTCCGAAACTGGAACGGCGCGCCTGCTGTACGGGGGCCGGGGTGCTCCGCTGGCAACGGCTCCCGGCAGGAGCCGTTCCCAGGACGAGGTCGTCATCGACAGGACCGCGACGCTGATCTGCTACTCCGATGGCCTGATCGAGCGGCGGGGCCAGGATGTTGACTCGAGGCTTGGGCAACTGCTGGAGGCAGCGACCCAGCTGGCGGGATTGGAGCTGGTCAAACTCTGCGAGGGACTTCTGGCCCAGATGATCGGCGATGATCCCCTGGACGACGACGTCGCGCTGTTGTGTCTTCGGCTGGAGCGTATTCCGACGATGAGATTTCACGAGGTGCTGCCAGCTGCGGCCGGGTATCTGTCCGCGTTGCGGGGCCGGTTGCGTCGCTGGGCGGACGGCATCGGCTTGGACCAGAACCAGACAGCAGATCTTCTGCTGGCCATCGGGGAGGCCTGCGCCAACACCATCGAACACGCGTACCGCAATGGTCGGCCTCCCGGCAGCGTCGACGTCAGGGTCGAGCATGACCCAGTCGGCGCTGTCGTCGTTCGCATCAGTGACACAGGTCGCTGGCGGGTGTGTCATGAGCCGATTGCCTTCCGGGGAAGGGGACTGGCGCTCATGCGAGCGGCGATGGACAGTGTCGAGGTCGACTCGACCCAAACGGGGACGACCGTGACGATGCGAACGACGATCGGAGCGACCCGCCCTTCACAGGGGGGTATCGATGCGTTCCATCCCTGAGGTGGATCAACGGGTCGACCCCGCCTCGTCAGGCGGTGCGGACGCGCCCTTGGCCCCCGTCGTCAACCGCCTGCGGGATGAGGTCGACGGCCTGCGCCGGGCGATGCACAGCCGGTCGATTATCGAGCAGGCCAAGGGCATGCTGATGGAACGCTACGGTTGCGGGCCAGACGAGGCGTTCGACCGCCTGGCCAGGCTGTCCCAGGACGCCAACATCCGGCTCGCCGACGTTGCCTCAGCGCTGGTCGCATCGTCGCTTCCAGCAGCGGACCAGGCGTTTGAGGCTCGCCCGGCCGGAGGCGGGGCAGCGCAGAGGGCGCAGCAATCGCCACCCCGGCTCGCCACCCCGGCCGACCTTGCTCGGGCCGCCTGCCGGGATCCGGTGCCCGGCTGGCCGCGCCAGGGCAGCGCCGACAGCGAGTTTGGCGCCCGGGTGCTCGCCCAGGCCAGGCGCACCCGTACGCGCGCGGAGTTCCTGGCGGCCCGCACCCCGCAGGACCTGGTGACGACCGTGGTGCAGACCGGTCTGGCGCTGTGGCCACCGGATGTTGCGGTATTGGCGACGGTCGATGTCAATGGGGTCGTCGCGATCGCCGGCCAGCATGGCCTGGCGCCGGCGGTGGCGGCCCGCTGGCGC
>JAFGOK010000491.1 GCA_016926535.1 Micromonosporaceae bacterium
GCCAACCAGATCGTCCGAATGCCAGAAGCCGGAGACCGGACCGCGTGGAACCACCTGCTTGAGACTATGACCGAAGCCTGGACGTCCCAGAACGGCCAGCGATGCCCGCCTCGAGTATTCGACGGAGACGCGGTCCCGCTCCTGGACGAGGCTCCAGGCTTCCTCTCCCTCAAGAGGGATGCGGACGGGGTCACACCGATCGCACTGCTCGGCGACGCGATCGATGTCACGGCCCGGTCGGCGGCGATCGCGCTACCGAGGACACCGGGCCGGAATCTCGCGGTGCTCGGCACCGCCTGCGCCGAAGCCCGATCGATCCTCGACTCGGCTGCCCGGTCGCTGGCCCGCCAGCACGAACCAGGCACCGCGCGGTTCTCTGTCGGGTGGTTCGACAGGGCGCCTCATCCTGGTGCCACGACCCTCACCGAGGTGTTGCCCCCTGACACCCGCTGGGTCGGCCAGGACGACCTGGTCGAGTTGCTTCGGGAGACGACCCAAGCGTTGAAGGCAGGAGAGACTACCCCCCATTTCCTGCTGCTGTACGCCGTCGATGCCGCCTCGCAGCACCTTGCGGTCCGCGCCCCTCAAGGCACTGGGCACGAGATGCTTCGCAAGGTACTCGCGTTTGGTCCGGAGCAGGGCACCCACGTGCTCGGCTGGTGGCGCTCGGTCGCTCGGCTGCGAGATGACCTCGGAGGGATTACCGCAAGGTTTGACGCGATCGGCTCCTGGGTAGCTCTCAACGTCCACGGTGGCGACCTCTCCCCGCTTTCCCCCGCAGGGCCTCCGACCTGGTACCCCAGACCATGGCGAGCACTGTTTTTCGACCGAGGTACGCACCGTGGTGCCGAGGTGATCGTCCCCTACCGGGAGACGACATGACTGACAACAACGGATTTCGCCGAAGCTCGGTGCTTGGAGCGAGACCGCCAGACGCCCGGTCGGCAGACGGGGGGGAGGCGTACCTGCTCGCGATGGAGCGGCTCGCGGATGCTCACCTCGCCTACGAGAGGGAGCGCCAGCGTCTCCACCAGGAGTACTCCAGACGCGTTGCGCCGGCGTCAGCGGAGATGAACGCCGTCGCCGACGAGGTGAAAACGGCTGCGGAGAAGCTGAGAGCCGCCAGGGCACTGGCAGAGCAGACCGACGTCGACGCGTCGCTGGTGTGGCAAGAAGTGCTGTTCTGCGCACCGCAGCGGCTCGCCTCCCGGGCGGAGTCGCTTCCTGCCCCGCTCCTGCCCTGCTCGGCCGGAGAGGGGGAGGAGGAGAGCCAGGACCGGGACGCCACCGTGGTACGGTCGCTGGCGGGCCCCGGGGCGAGCGTCGCGATCCTGCTGTCCGAGGCGTATGACATGGTTGATCGGGTCAGGAGGGGCCGCACCCCGTCCACTGGTGACTATGCCGCGCTCGTCGCCCTCGGCGCCGCTGGTGCCGCTCTCGGATTCGGGGGAGCCGAGGCCCTCGAACTCCTCGGACGGACGATCAGTGGATCGATCGGCCTGGTGCTCGCCGTCTGCGGCCGGATCGGGACGATCCTGTCTCCCCTGATGGGGCTGGCTGGTGTCAGGTGGCTGCTGCGCCGGCGGGCGAGCCTGTTCGGGCTGGCGGTCGTTCCGACCGTGCTGGCCTCCGGAATCGTCACCGCGACAGCTGCGGCCCTGCTACTGCCCTTTATCGAATGAGGCGTTGACCGACCGATGCGGACGGGCGGCGGCTCCACGATGTCCCTCGTCGTGGAGCCGCCGCCCGTCACTTGCGACCGACCAGTTCTACGCTCTACGGCCGTAGCGTTCACGGTCAGCGGCCGGTTCGGCTGATTGCTCAGGCAGTGCGGGAGACGCGAGGCGCGACATAGGGGTCGACCTGGGTCGCGGCCTCGCGCAGCGAGGCTGCCAGTCGGAGACGGGTCCGCTCGACCATCAGGCCGATCCGGCTGCGGTCATCGCGAACGGGCGCGTTCGGCAGGGCCGATCCAGCCTCGGATCGGACGATGTACTGAGCGAACAGGAGGGACAGTGGTTCTGCGTACACGACGCTCTCCAGGTTCTCTGGCGTTCCTGACTTCCGGCGGGTTCACCGGCTGCCAAGTACAAGGTTGGCAAACGCTTCTGGAATTGCCAAGTCGAATAATGCTTCCATATTGAAATCTATCGATTCCATTTCCCATTTTCGCTGGTAGTGCCAATCGTGGTCCAGCACACAGAGAGGCAGCTCACAGCACCTAAACAATCGAACAAGCGCCATAGAGGAGAGTCAGGTCACTATGACCGCAGACACACACTCGGAATATGTCTTCCAGGTATCGAAAAAATGAAAAAACGGCGCCTTCCGTTAACCGAGACACCCATCACGCACCGGAATATTCCGCCGCCAGTGGGCTGGATTTCCCGGAAGCCACCCCCGCCCGGCCCTTGATCGCGCCCGCCGGTCAAGGCATCTGCACCGGGTACGACCCTGGCGCCCATTCCATCGAGCTGGCTTGTGCTGGCGGCGTCTCGCGACGCTCGATCTGGGCAAACCCGGCAGACCTGCTCCGGTCCTGGGGCCAGCCTCCCGCCTCGCTGAACAGGCGCAACGCCGTTGCGGCAACAACACCGAGCGTCTCATGCGCCTCAATGTCAACGGTCACGCCTGGAGTATCGATACGCACCTTGGTTGTCGGGGATTCTGGCGGGGCTTCCGCCTTTGCCCGATCATCTGTCCTGGCGGCGACCGAGGTATCCCCGGAAGCATCCCGGCTCCGCTCGACGGATCCCTCGGTTGATCCGGTCCCGGCGGCGGTGTCAGTCGCGGCCGGAGCGGATTCGGGTGTTTCCATTGACCTATTGTGCGCGCCAGTAACGTCTCAGACGAGTGAGTAGTTATTCATCACCGTTCTGTCA
>JAFGOK010000492.1 GCA_016926535.1 Micromonosporaceae bacterium
ACTACAAACCATTACGGAAACTGCACCCAACGCCGAACCGCACCTGACGCCCGACTCCCACCGGGGCTGCACTAGACCTGGAAGGAACGCCCCAGCGCCTCCAAGGCGACGTGACCGAGCGACGAGGATCTCCCCACAGAGGTGGGACAGCAGACACGAAGCGTGACACACTACGGTAACAGCATGTCGGACCTTGTCTATCCGCCCGTCGTCGCCGCCTCGAAGATCGCATTTCGACTGCTGGACCTCCGGATCACCGTCGAGGGCGCAACCCACGTTCCGACGGCTGGCGGAGCTGTCCTCGCCCCAAACCACACCGGCTACCTCGACTTCTTCTTCGCGGGGTTCGGCGCTCACCCCTCCCGGCGGCTGGTCCGATTCATGTGCAAGCAGTCGGTGTTCCGTCACTGGCTGGGCGGCCCCATCATGCGCGGCATGCACCACATCCCGGTCGATCGCACTTCCGGCATCACCTCGTACCAGGCGGCTCTGGCAGCCCTGGAGGCCGGCGAGGTCGTCGGGGTGTTCCCGGAGGCGACCATCAGCCGCTCGTTCACGGTCAAGGAGCTCAAGAGCGGGGCGGCTCGGATGGCGGCTGCTGCTGGTGTTCCGCTGATCCCTGTCGCGGTGTGGGGCAGCCATCGCATGTGGACCAAGGGCCACCCGCGGAAACTGACGAAGCGGCACGTTCCGATCTCGGTCATCGTCGGTGAGCCACTGCACCCATCCCGGACGGACGACTACGGCGAGGTGACCGCAGAGCTTCGTGCCAGGATGTCCACGCTGCTGGACCGCGCCCAGCGGGAATACCCGGACCAGCCGGCCGGGCCGGAGGACACCTGGTGGTTACCGACCCACCTCGGCGGGACAGCCCCCGCCCCGGCACCCCTCCAGGGCGGGGACGCATCTTCCCCGCAGTAGTTTCCCGCGATCAGCAGCAGTCTCCGGCAATCATCAGTGCGGATGCCCCGCCGACCAACTGTTGCCAGCGATCGAGGTCGCTCAGGAGGCGACAATCATCCTCGGGCCTGCAACATTCACGACGTTGCCTCCGGTGCGAGGTTCTCGTCGAGTTTGACCTCGACGTTGCGCAGGGCGTCCGACTTGCCGGCCAGAGCGCTGTTCCAGCGCTGCGGATCGAGAAGGTTGCTCGGCAGCTGCGTTTCGGTCCCAGGAGCGCTCTCAAGCCACGACTCGATGATCCCCCGGAGCTTGAACGCCTCGCGCAGGTCAGGACCGATCATCAGCTCGTCGTACTGCTCGCGCTGCCACGAGGTCGCCGTGCTGGTGAACGTCTCGGAGGCCTGGGTCTGCTTGAACAGGGCCATCTGGTAGTCCTTGCGGTCCACAGAGGTCAGAACACCGCGGGCCAGGACCGACAGCATGACCACCCGCTCGGCCGAAACGCTCTCCTTGAGCGTCGAGACGGCAGCAACCGCCCGTAGCCGCTTGCGAAGCCCCTCGTCAGCGGGTTTCTCCGCAGCCTCGGCCCGGAGGCCGAGGAGGTCGTTGATGAGGGTGCCGTACCTGCTGACCGCGATCGACATCGCGAGTTTCTGGCCCGTGGCAATCCGTTCCTGCATCCGAGGGAGATCATCGATGGCGACCGTGATCCGCTCGAAACGATCCCGCATCGCGCCGGGTACCCCACTGTCCGCGGTCGCCCGCTGCCGCTTCTGGTACCGCTCTGCCTGCTCTGCTGTGGTCTTGGCCTGCTGCTCGAAGGCGGCCTGCGCGTCGGACTCCAGCCCGTCCAGCACGAAGACGGCCAGCGAACGCTCATGCTGGAGCTCGTGAACCAGAGCGGCGCCGTCCGCGGCCAGGGCCGCGAGCCGGCCGCTGCTTCCCGTCTCGGCGGAGCCGGCGATCCGGACGAGACTCATCGCCGCGACGGTCAGCACGACGGTCACCGGAATCACCATGATCAGACTGACTCTCCGCCAGAGCGGCAGCGCCCTGACCCCTGCGACCGGCTGGTCAACGGGTACGGAGGACAAGTCCCCTGGCACCCAGTCACTCGTATCGCAGCTCCCGTCTGAGGACGGTGGAGGACTGCCAGCAATGCGATCGGCCATGTCCAGGCACTCTACGACCGTGTTCGACAGCCCTCAACGGCACACCAGCCCGCCATCGATGTCTCTCGTCGTGTAAGGGCCCCTACGGCAGATGACCCACCCGGACTGCCCGCAGGTCGGCGAGGATGGCCAGCTCGGTCGCGGTGAACGAGTGCTCCTGGACCATGGCGACCTGTGTGCGGTTCTGGATGTCGCCGATCAGATCTGGATAGAACGGCAGCCGGACCGCCGAGCAGTCGATGTAGCGCGTCTCGTGGCCGTCGACGAGGAAGAGGTGATCCGTGCCCGGCCGACCGGCAAGGTCGACGTACTTGCGCAATTCTAGGTATCCCCGGGTGCCGAGAATCGTCAGCCGGCCATCGCCCCAGGTCGGCAGCCCGTCCGGAGTGCACCAGTCGACGCGGATGTAGCCGTGGCCGCGAGGGCTGCGCAGCAGCATCTCCCCGAAATCCTCGAACTCGGGCCGGCTGGGCAGGGTGTAGTTCCCGACCGTACTGGCGACGACCTCCGCGGAGGTCGAGCCGGTGTAGTACAAGAACTGGTCGACCTGGTGGGAGGCAAGATCGGTGAGGATATGACCGTTGCGTTCCAGGTCGTAGAACCACGCCGCCCTGGTCTCGGGCTTCAGCCGGTGCGGGCCGAGTCCGATCGTCTGGATCACCTCTCCGATGGCCCCGGCTTGGATCAGCTCCCCAGCTTTCACCGCCGACCGCACGTGCACCCGCTCAGAGAACGCGACCACCCAGTGCCGGCCGGTCTCCTCGACGGTCCGGCGGATCTCAGACAGTTGATCAAGGGTGGTGCACCCCGGTTTTGCCAGCAAAACGTCCTTGCCCGCCCGCATAGCGGCGATCGCGATCTCAGCCCGCTGACTCGGGATGTCCGCACTGACGATGAGGTCGACAGCCGGATTCTCGATCAGGCGACGCGGGTCGTCGACAGCCGGAAGATCCGGAAAGCGCTTGCCGCACTGCTCGAACAAGGGACCAGGGGTATCCGTCCCGTAGCCAGCGCAGCGAGCGCCGGCCGCGAGCAGACCGGCCATCATGTTCATGGCATGGGGATGCTCGATCCCAACAACTCCAAAAGTGATCACAGCTCTCCTCGCTCCAACACGCTCCAGCATCGGGTCGCACCGAACTCTCTCACGGATGCGGTACGCACCGCCGCCAACCCGGAGAATCAGCCGGGACAGCGCAGGCAGGACCGCGATCGACATTGACGCCCATCTGAGGATAGAGAGTCCGGAGGCGTATTCTCCGCAAATGCTTGTGCCCTGGACGGCAGACCTGATAGACATCCGGTAAATACGTCATGACGACCCGTATCGCGCCGACCGTACCTCGGCGGACCGCGCGATGGTGAAAGATATGGGGCGACACCACGCCGCGATATGTCTCAGGTGACCGCGGGCCGGCAGCACAACGTTCGGAGGTGCCATGCGGCGAAAACGACTCGGACACTCGCTGGTCACCGTGACCGCCCTCGGGTTCGGAGCCAGTTCCATCGGCAACCTGTCCAGAGCGGTCTCCGACGAGGACGCCGCGCGGGTGGTCGAGGCTGCCTGGACAGCCGGTATCCGGTACTTCGACACAGCCCCCCACTACGGGCTCGGTCTGGCAGAACGGCGCCTGGGGATGCTGCTGAGCGGTGTGCCACGGGACGAGTTCACCCTGTCCACCAAGGTGGGCAGGGTGCTGGTCGATGATCCGTCCGGGGACGGAAAGCAGGACCCGGAGGGGTTCCATGTCCCGGCGACGGCACGAAGGGTCTGGGATCTCTCCGCCGCCGGGGTCCGCAGATCACTCGACGACAGCCTGCGCCGCCTCGGATTCGACCGAATCGACATCGCCCTGATCCACGATCCGGAGGAGGGCGGTCTCGCCGCGGCACTCGATCAGGCTTATCCAGCCCTGCACGAGTTGCGCGAGCAACGGGTCATCGGGGCGATCGGGGTCGGATCGAAGCGCTGGCAGGTGCTCGAACGCTTTGTCTCCGAAACAGCAATCGACGCTGTCATGCTCGCCGGGCGATACACCCTGCTGGAGCAGCCAGCGCTCGACGATCTCCTTCCAGCCTGTGTCGATCGGGGCGTCTCCGTGCTGAATGCTGGGGTGTTCAACAGCGGGCTCCTCTCGACGGCCAGCCCGCACACCGACCGACGGTACGAGTACGGTGAGGCCCCCGAGGGTAAGGTGCTGCGGGCGGAACGCATCGCGGAGATCTGCCGGCAGCACGGCACGTCCCTGCCTGCGGCGGCGTTGACCTTCGCCGGGGCTCACCCCGCGGTCGCGACTGTCGTCCTCGGGACGGCCAGAGCCGAGCACCTGCGGATGAACGCCGAGCTGGCCTCGGTCCCGCCTCCGCCGGAGTTCTGGAAGGAGCTCGTCGCCGAGGGCCTGCTCCACCCGTCGGCCCCTGTGCCACGGGCCATTCGGATGGTGCGGCAGACGGCGGCTCCCATCGCCTCAGCGACCAGGAGGAATACCCGCTTCCCGAGGGCTAGCAGATGATCATCGATGCACACCACCACTGCTGGGATCCCACTCGCCGCGCCTATCCGTGGCTGATCGATCCAGCCTTCGGGCCGATCAACCGCCCATACGCTCTGGACGATTTCCGGGCAGCGCTCAACGACCAGGTCCCTGGCGCCCTCTCGACCTGCCATCCCCCATGGCTTCGGATCGGTCTGGTACCGGCGCCAACGGCGATCCGGACGATCCTGGTCCAGGCGATGAACGACCCCGCTGAGACGGTCGACCTCTGCGCGGTCGCCGCTGGCAGTAACGGCCTGGTCGCCGGAGTGATCGGATGGGCCGATCTCAGCTCACCGCGCCTCGCCGACCAGATCGCGGATCTGCGCGCGGGGGTAGGAGGAGCGCTGCTGGTCGGTCTCCGGCATCCGGTCAGCAG
>JAFGOK010000493.1 GCA_016926535.1 Micromonosporaceae bacterium
CCAGCCTCTCGGCTCGCCCGGCAGCCCTGCCCAGCCTCTCGGCTCGCCCGGCAGCCCTGCCCAGCCTCTCGGCTCGCCCGGCAGCCCCGTCGGAGATCTCGCGCCTGCCCCGGGTACGTTGAGCGACCATGGCGTGGTTCACTGAAGCCGCTCTCGAAGAGCTCTCTGACAGTCGGTCGTTCGGCCGGCGGGCGGCTCCCCCATTCGGCCGAGGCGCAAACCTCATGGTGGCCCTGCGCCAGCGGGGTCGGTGATTGCCGGTGATACCTGTGCGTGACGACGACCAGGCGCTGCTGAGCTGGCTGCAAGAGTTGCCCGAGGAGGCGCTCGCCCGGCTGCTGGCGGCTCGCCCGGAAGCGCTGGAACCGCCCTGGCCCCGGCATCTGCGGGCGCTGGCGGAGCGGATCGGCCGGCCGACGGCGGTCACCATGACCATCCGCCGGCTGCCAACCCCGGCCGTCCAGGTGCTGCGGGCCCTTGCCGCGCTGCCGGTCGGCGCGACGCGGGAGAGGCTGGCGTTGTTCCTCGGGGTGGAGCAGGATGATCCCGACCTGGCCCAGACCCTGGCGACGCTGGCCGAGCACGGGTTGGCCTGGATCGCCGAGGGGAACCGCCTCCGCCAGCCCCGCGGGGCGGCGGCCGGATGGCAGCAGCCGCTCAACCTCGGTCGGCCGCTCGCCGTGTTCCTCAAGGATTTCAACTTCGAGCGGGTCAAGCGGCTGGCACGTACCCACAACCTGGCGCTGCACGGCGGGAAGCAGGCCCTGACCGAACGCCTGACGGCCTACCTCAGCAGCTATGACCGGGTGGCCAGCATCGTCGCCACCGGGCCGGCTGGGATCGAGGATCTGCTGCGGCCGTTCATCTGGGACCGGCCGGTCGGGGCGGCCCCTGGGATGCGTTCCTTCGCCCTGCCTGGCGGGGCGGCGGCCCCGGTGTGCTGGGCCGCCGATCGCGGGTTGCTGTGGTACCAGGACTGGGACCTTGCCGAGATGCCCCGCGAGGTGGCCCTGGCGCTGCGGGGCAGGGACTATCGCGCCCCGTTCAACCCGAGACCCCCGGCAGTCGTGACGGTCGAGGTGGACCCGGGGGCGGTCGACCAGACCGCTGCCGTGGCAGCGGGTCACCTGCTCGACCGGGCCGGCGCGCTGCTCGATCTCGCGGCCAGGACCCCGCTGGCCACCATCAAGACCGGCGGCGTCGGCCAGCGCGAGATCAAACGGGTTGCCAAGCTCCTGCGCTGTGCTGAGGACGAGATCCGGGTACTGCTGGAGGTCGCCTTCGGCGCCGGACTGATCGGCGAGGTCGGCAGCGGCATCCGGGCGACCCAGGCCTGCGCCAGGTGGATGGATGCCGATCCGGCGCAGCGGTATGCGACCCTGGCCAGGGCCTGGTGGACCAGCCCGCGCTCGGCGCTGCGGGTGCCGGAGGGGCCGCGGCCAGCGGCCCTGGCCGACACCGGCTACGGCGAGGTCGGGGTCGCGGTCCGGAGGGCGCTGCTCGCCGCGCTGTCCCGGCTTTCCCCCGGGGCCGGGGTGGACCCAGCCGAGCTGACCAGCGGGCCTGGCGGGATGGACCCGTTCGGTGAGGGGAATCCGATCGGGGAAGCGGACCCGATCGGGGAAGTCCCCGGCCTCGCCGGGTACGTGCGGTGGCTCTGCCCGGCGTACCCGACCGACCTGGTTGACAGCTGGATCTCGTCCACAGTGGCCGAGGCGCTGCTGCTCGGTGCGGTGGCCGGGGGTGCGGTGAGTGCGCTGGGCCGCGCCCTGGCCGAGGACGGAGACGTCGCCGGCACCGCGCAGGGGCTGCTGACTGTGGCCTGCCGGACCGCCCTGCTCGGCGCGGACCTGACGGCCGTGGTGACCGGCCCGCCGTCGGCCGAGCTGGCCCGGGTCCTCGACCGCCTGGCCGACCGGGAGTCCCGGGCCACTGCCTCGATCTGGCGGTTCAGCCCGGCGACCGTGCGAAGAGCCTTCGACGAGGGGTTCACCGAGGAGCGGATCCTGGCAGACCTGGCTGCCATCGCTGCGGGCGGGTTGCCACAACCGCTGGAGTACCTGGTCAAGGACGTGGCCCGGCGGCATGGTGAGGTCGGCGTCACCGGGGTGGTCTGCGTGATCCGCGGATCGGACGCGTCCCTGCTGGCCGAGCTGGTCGCTCATCGCAAGCTCGCCAAGCTGGGATTGCACCTGCTGGCGCCAACCGTGCTGGCCAGCGGGCTCCCGCCAGAGCAGACCCTGGCGCTGCTGCGCGAGGCCGGGTACGCCCCGGTGCCGGCCGGGCTCGACGGCGTCTCGACAATTCGACGTGCTGACCAGTCGAGGGCAGGTCGGACCGACCGGTCGGACCACCCTGAGGATGCCGGCCCGAATCCCGCCACGAGCGCGGCGCCGCAACCAGCCGAGGCTACTGCCGCTGCCCCGGCTGTCGGTCCGCAGGCGCTGGCCGAGCGGCTGCGGGCCACCCCGGTTCCGGTCAGGATGTCCGAGGCCGAGATCCGGGAGGTGATCGCGCGGTACACCGGGCGCCAGCGGGGAGTCGTCTTCGGCGACTTGCAGTACTTCGTGACCTACGGGGTGCCCGTGCGGGTCCAGGAGGAACTCGCAGACGGCACGAAGACCTGGTGGGACCTGCGGTCTGTGGAGATCGAGGAAGATGCGCTCATCGGCTGGTGCCCCAAACTCCAAGACTACCGGCGGGTCCGGCTCGACTCGATCGTCCTCGTGCGCCAGCACTGGGGCTGAGGAAGTGGTTGGCCAGGCTCGGCGCTTGCGAAAACGTAGCAACGAATGTGGACAAACGTAGACTTGCGGCAGTGGGTGGACGCCCAAGCGTTCGATGCGCTCGGCTCGCTCGCCACCAGCGAGGACGACGCCGGGTTCATCTACCAGACCCTGATCGGCATCCCGGGGAGTGGCATCTGTGAGTCGACGACCCTACGTCCTACTCAGCTGCGCGGCGTCCATCGACGGGTACATCGACGATGCCACAGCACAGCGGCTCCTGCTGTCCAACGACGCTGACGTCGACCGCGTCGACGACGTCCGGGCCGGCTGCGACGCGATTCTCGTGGGCGCGACCACGATCCGCAAAGACAACCCCCGGCTGCTGGTGCGCTCCGAGGCCCGCCGCCGGGCACGCATCACCAGGGGACTGCCCGCCACCCCGATCAAGGTGACTATCACCGGCCGAGGCGATCTGGACCCCAGCGCCCAGTTTTTCGTCGCTGGCGATACAGAAAAGATTGTCTATGTTGCTTCGGGGGTCGTCAGCACGGTCGCAGAGCGGCTCGGTGACGTCGCGACCGTCGTGGACGCGGGCGTTCCGATCGACCTGA
>JAFGOK010000494.1 GCA_016926535.1 Micromonosporaceae bacterium
CGAGCTCGGGGTCACCGACGCGATCTGTCCGGTCTGCGAGGCGTAGAAGTTGTAGACCCACCACTCGCCCTTGGGCTGGTACTGGCCCGAGGCACGGGTCAGCAGGTTGGCCAGGTCGTTATGCAGGTTGGACCCGCCCGCCCAGTTGGCCCGCAGCCCATCGGCACCCGCGCGCTCCAGCCGCGCGATGTACCACGCGCCATCGCCCGGGTTCTGCTCACTGGACGCACCGTACTCGTTGATCTGGTATGGCCGCGGATGCGCGATCCCCCGCGCGTCCAGCGAACTGTTCGCCGCCGCGACGTTGACCACCGGGTCACCGGGCAGCGAGTGCCAGCTGAACAGGTCGGGAACCACGCTGTTGGCCTTGACATAGTCCAAGTACTGCGTCCACCACGACCCACCAGTGGACGGCACCCCGGCATAGCTGGGCCCGACGATGAGGTGTGCCGGGAACGCCGCACGGATTCGCTGGTAGGCCCGGCGCCACATCTCGAAGTACTGGGACTGGGTGCGGTTCCAGAACATGCTGAGGTTCGGCTCGTTCCAGAGGTCCCACTGCACCGGGGCGCCCGTGGCGCGCACGTCGCTGATCAGGCGGGTCAGGAACGCGTCGTAGTCGCTCCAGTCTCCGTTGTCCCCGGGGAACCGGGAGATCCCATACCCGTCGGCACCCCACAGGTCGTGAACCAGCAGCACGAACTCCCCGCCCAGCGCACGGGTCCGCAGCAACTGGGCCCGGGTCGCATTCCACCGCCGGTCGTATCGGCCCGACACCCAGCCACCCGGGCTGTCCAGCTGGGCCCCACCCGCCCGCATGTACCGGAACTTCACGTCGGTGAGAAAGTGGTCCGGCGGCCCGGACCCGTCCTCGGTCATGCCGTAGATCCAGCCCGAGGCCCGGTAGGTCGGGGTCCCGGAGGCCACCGAGAAGTTGACGGTGAGAGACTCGTCCGCGGCCTGGGCCGGTGCTGCCAGGCTCACGACGACCGCCGCCGCAAGCGCGCCGCACACCCCCACGCCGGCTGCCAGCCGCCGACACCGCCGGATTCGCGCACTGTCCATCGACCATCCCTCCTTGCTCCAGATATGGGCGTGGAGTATTCCGGGCCTAGGGGCGAATGCCGGATGTCGTCACGCAACGCTGCCCGCAGGGCGCCGGTCCACTGGGCCACTCGTTATCGAATCGGTTCGATAGAACCCTAAGTCTCGGATTGGCATGTGTCAATGCTCACTGCTGTACCCCGCCGCCTGGCCGGCCGGCTCACGACCGGACGCTAAAGCCCGCCCGGGAACGCCGGTCCTCGAAGGCTGCCGCAAGGATCAGATAGGCGCTGGCTGTCCAGGTGTAGGCGCGGTCGCGCAGTCCGGCTCCGGTCAACGCGTCGAAGTTCTCGGCGAACCCGGAGCGTTCACACAGGGCCCGGAACCGGCTGCTGATCTCGTCGGCCAGGCCAGTGCATCCGCTACGGCGCAGACCGTCCTCGATCAGGATGGTTGCCGGTGCCCAGATGGGGCCGCGCCAGTAGCCGTCAGCCTGGTAGTCGGGTGAGGTGGGCAGCTCGGTCGCCAGCCCGTGCGGGGTCAGGTGCGCCAGGATCCGGCCAGCCAGCGCGTCCCGGACCGGATCGGGCAGTTCCCCGCCGAGCACGATGGGCATCAGATCCAGCAGGCTCGCGCTGCTCCAGGTACTGTCGGAGCCGGCCGCCCGGGTGACGAACCGCTGGCCGGTCCACAGCCCCAGCAGTGCCGCCCGCATGCCGTCGGCCGCCAGGGTCCACGACGCGACGTCCTCGACCAGGCCGAGTTCGTCGGCGAGGTCGGCGAGTTCCCGCAACTGGAGCACG
Organism: Micromonosporaceae bacterium; assembly: GCA_016926535.1. Lineage (GTDB taxonomy): Bacteria > Actinomycetota > Actinomycetes > Mycobacteriales > Micromonosporaceae > JABDRL01. Next base: position 1,848 of record JAFGOK010000494.1, read on the forward strand.
AGGAAGGCTGCCAGGTCTGCGGATTCGACGACCCTGGCCAGGTCGAAGATGGTGGCGTTGTCCCAGCCGCTGTCGTTGCCGTGCTGGTAGTGGGCCAGCGCGTGCCCAGGTACCCGGCGGATGCCGAGCCAGAAGCGGGTCCAGTCCCCCAGCTGCCGGTACGTCGCCATCAACTCGGCCCGGTCGAGAGCGGGAATCCGCTGGCGGAGGTGGCGCAGCGCCCAGCCGTGGATGGGCGGCTTGACGAAGTTGTAGAGCACCTCGGAGTGGGTGATCGAGTCCGGCAGGGCGCCCGCGGCGTCCTGATGCTCGAACGGCAGCCGAAACTGGTCCCACGCCAGCTCCGGTCGCCCGGCTGCCAGGGCGAGCGCGTTGAAGCAGTGATCCCAGCTCCACACCTTGTCCATCCAGTGCTTGGACATCAGCACCGCTGGACGGGTCACGAAGCCGGCCGGGCGGACGGTGGCCGACCACACGACGTATGCGGCGAGTTCCGCGGCCGGGGTGTCGACCGTCCGCCACGGGGCGATCGCGTCAAGGTACCGGGTGAACGCCTCAGCCGCGTCAGCTGCCACCTGGGCGAAGGTCTGGGTGCTCCGGTACGGCGCCCGCCCGGCGGTGTACTCCTCGATCGCCACTTCCCACGGCTGGTCGGCGCTGAGGGTCATCCCCCGCTCGGCCGTGCCCAGGTCCTGCTCGCCACGGCTGGTGACCGATGACCCGGACAGCGGGGTGACCCGGTAGCGGCGCCCGGTCTCGTACACGGTGAACAGGTACGAGCCGTCAACGGGGTCACGCAGGTAGTACGGGCCGGAGAACGGGGTCAGCGTCGCGGTGGCCGCGATGAGGTGCATGCCCAGCCCGCTGCCCCGCAGCCGGACGGTGTCGACGCTCTGGTAGGCCAGCTCGATCCGGCCCCCGCCGTGGACCCAGGTCAGGATGGCCGGAGTCGCCGTGCAGATGGCCGCCACCCGGGCACCGCCGACCTGCGGCACCAGCCGCAGCACCGGATGCATCCCGGTCTGGTGGGAGACGAGATGCACGTCCTCCGCGCAGACCCGCTCCGCAAGGATCGGGGAGAAGTTGAACCAGGAACCGGAGAAGCTGAACGGAATCTCCCGGATCTGGAACTGCGGACCGGATGGGGCCACGGGCATGGTCAGACTCTCTTTCGACACATCAGGGCTGGTCAGTCCTTCACCGCACCGGTGGTGACGCCGGTGGCGATGGAGCGTTGGGCGACGACCAGCAGTACGGCCGCAGGGATCGATGCCACGACGGCGGTGGCCATGATGGCGTTCCACTGCTGGTTGTTGTTGCCGATGTACTGGTAGATGCCGAGCGTGACCGGCCGCGCCCGGCCGCCACCGTCCAGCGTGGACGCGAAGACGAAGTCCGACCACGCCCACAGGAACGCGAACAGACCCACGGTGATGATGGCGTTGCGGCTGATCGGCAGGACCACCGACCAGAACACCCGGACCGGTCCTGCGCCGTCAACCGTCGCCGCCTGGAGGAGTTCCTCGGGAATCCCCGACATGAACGCCTGGAACACGAGGGCCCCGAAGGGGACCGCGATCGTCGCGTCGGCCAGCACCAGGCCGGAGAGCGTGTTCAGCATGTTCAGGTTGAGGAAGACGGCGTAGAACCCCATCGCCATGATGATCCCGGGAATCATCTGGGCGACCAGCAGCACGAAGCCCAGCACCCCGGCCCCCAGCGGTCGCAACCGGGCCAGGGAGTACCCGGCAGGGGCAGCGACGACCAGGGTCAGCCCGACCGTGCCGAGGCCGACGAGCAGGCTGGTGCCGAGGTACGGCACCTGCTGGTGGAGCACGGCGCGGTACCCGTCGAGCGTGCCGTGGAGTGGGAACAAGTCCGGCGGGCTCTTGCGCATGGCCTCGTCCCGGGTGAACGAGACGTTCACCATCCAGTACACCGGGAAGAGCATGACCGCGGTGAGCACCAGACCCACGGCAGTCTTCCACCAGGTCGTTTGCGGCCGCCCCGCGCGGGTCACCGGGCCGGTGGCACCGGGCCGCCTCACACGTCACCCCACCGGGAGCGGCTCCGGATGTAGCCGAGGCCAACGGCGAGTGCCGCCACGATGAGCAGGTTGCCGACGGCGGCGCCCGGCCCGAACCTCGGGAGCATGCTGCCGAATCCGAGCTGGTAGGACCAGGTCGCGAAGGTGGTGGAGGCGTTCGCCGGCCCACCCCTCGTCATGATCCAGATGATGTCGAAGACCTTCAACGTGTACACCAGCCCGAGCAGCAGCGTGATCGCGGACACCTGGCGCAGCAGAGGAAACGTCAGGTGGCGGAACCGCACCCAGCCGCCGGCTCCGTCGATCGCCGCGGCCTCGTAGATCTGCGACGGGATGCCCTGCAGGCCGCTGTAGAGCAGCACCAGGTTGAACGGGACCCCGATCCAGATGTTGGCGATGGTCACCGAGGCCAGTGACCAGCCCGGCGCGGTGAGCCAGTGCACCGGTCCGATCCCGACGGCGGACAGGGCCGCGTTCACCACGCCGGCCTCGCTGTCGAGCATCCACGACCAGGTGGACGACGACACGATCAGCGGTAGCAGCCATGGGGTCAGCAGCAGCGCCCGGAGCGTAGCCGACAGCCGGAAGTGCTGGTGGAAGAAGACCGCCATGGCCAGACCGATGCTGAACTGGAACACCAGCGACCCGAGCGTGAACACGCCGGTGTGCAGGAGGGCTGGCAGGAAGGTCGGGTCGGCGATGATCGTGCGGTAGTTGGACAGCCCGACAAACGGCGCGTCACCCTGCACGAACGACCGCACGGTGTAGTCCCGCAGGCTCAGGTCCAGGTTGCGATAGAGCGGATACGCGTAGCAGGCCAGCAGGTAGACCACCAGCGGCAGCAGGAAGGCCCAAGCGGTCAACTGCCCGGTGGTGCGTCGCTTGCGGCCCCGTGATGCGGCGGGCTCAGCCACGCCACGGGGAGACTGTGATGTCGCCGGATCCGTCACTGCGAGCACTACCTCGTTGCCACCGCCGCAGCGGACTGCGCGGTACTCAGCGCCGCCTGCGGCGACCTGCTCCCGGACAGGGCTGACTGCACCGCTTTCCACATCTGCTCCGAGATCTTCGGGTAGGAGGTGCCGAGGTTGTCCGCGGTCCGTCCCCTGGCTGCCTTGACCGCGTCGACCCACACCGCCAGCTCGGCGTTTGCGGACACCTGCTGGGCCTGCACGTCCGCGGTGGGGGCGATGTATGACAGGGTGGTGTCGGTGGCCAGCAGGTTGTCGGGGCTGGTCAGGCAGCTGGCGAGTTTCGCGGCCGTCGTGTACCGCTCGGTGTTCCGCTGCACGGGGATGGTGACGAACTCCCCACCCGTCGGGGCCGGGGCCCCACCGCCGGTCCGGCCGGGGATGGCGATGACGCCGTACCGGAAGCCGGTCTTCTTCGCGTTGGCCAGTTGCCAGGTGCCGTTCTCAGCGAAGGCGTACCGGCCGCTGGCGAACTCCTGCCAGCTGGTGGTCTGGGTGTTGTTGATCACTGAATTGGGCGCGTATCCCCTGGCCAGCCAGTCGGTCCACAGGGAGAGCGCCGCGACGCCGGCCTCCGAATCTAGGGCGGTCAATTGGCCGCCGGCACCCCAGAACCACGGGAGGAACTGGAAGCTGCCCTCCTCGGTCCCGATGGCAGAGAACGTGATGCCCTTCGCCCCGGACGCCTTCACCTTCGCCAGCGCGGCGGTCAGTGAGGCCCAGTCGCGGATCGACGCGGGCTGCACGCCGGCCTCGGCGAGCACTGCCTCGTTGTAGTAGAGCGCCAGGGTGTTGGCGCCGATCGGCACGCCGTACGTCTGGCCGCCACGCTCGCCGGCGGCCAGCAGGTTCGGCGCTATCGCCGTGGTGTCCAGGTGGGTGGTGGCGGTCGTGGCCAGCACGCCGGCCTCGGCGAGGGTCGAGACCACGGGGTTGTCGAGGATCAGCACGTCGGGCGGGTTGCGCTGCTGCGCAGCCAGCAGCACCTTGCTGGTCAGGTCGGTAGTGTCGAACGCTGTTCTGGTCACGGTCACACCGGCGGCGGTGCCGCATCTGGCGAGCAGCCCGGCCCAGTCGGATCCGGTGTCGAACTGCGGGTACGGATCCCAGATGGTGTATGCGCCGGTGGCGTTCCTCTCGGGCGACGAGCAGGCGACCGCGCCAGCGGCCACGGCGGCAGCCACCAGCGCCACGCCAACCATCCGCCGGCCTGCTGCCAACGATCTCACGGGTCTTCCCCTCGTCACGTCGTGGCTGGACACGTGCTTCCTACCGAGCCTGCGGTCCGGGTCGCACGAGTGACGGCAATAACCGGACCGACCTGTCGAATCGATTCGGTCAAATATAGGGTGATCAATCCTTGAGGTCAAGGGGTCGCTAGCCATCACCGGCGGACCGGTCCGGGAAGCAGCCATTGACCGTCGCAGCGACCAGCGCCCACTCGGCCTGGCCACCTCCAGTACGTCGAATCGGTTCCTTCATGGTGGGCCGGTGTCCGGCTACCCCGCCCGCTCAGGCAAGCTGAATACCCGCCCGACCGACACACCGAGGAGCCAGACATGAACATCGGCGAGATCGCCCGGCGTGCCGGCGTGTCACGCAGCACAGTCTCGTACACCCTCAGCGGCAAACGGGCGGTGTCCGCGGAGACCCGGCGGCGGATCCAGGCGGTCATCGACGAGCTGGGTTACCGGCCCAATGCCGCAGCCAGGGCGCTGAAGGAGGGCCGCACCCGCACCATCGGCCTGGTCATCCCACCGGCCAGCCTGCGCCTGACCCAGGCGCAGCTCGGCTTCGTTGCCAGCGTTGTCGAGGCGGCCGCGCGGGCCGACCTGGACGTGCTGCTCTCCCCATCCGGCGGAGACCACGACAGGTCTTTCGAACGGATCATCACCGGCCGCAGGGTCGACGGCATCATCCTCATGGAGATCCGCCTCCAGGACGAGCGGGTCACCCGCCTGCGGACCGCCGGCCTGCCCTTCGTCACCATCGGACACACCGCCAACCCGGACGGCACCTGCTGGATCGATGTCGACTACGCGACCCTGGTCGCGCGGTGCGTCCACCACCTCGCCGACCTCGGACACCAGACCATTGTCCTGATCAACCGCTCCGCCGACATGATCGCCGCCGGGTACGGGCCGGCCAGGCGCGCCGCGAGCGGCTTCGACGAGGCAATCGCCGAGCTCGGCCTGACCGGCGTCAGTCTCTGCTGCGGCGACGACCCGGCAGCCGGTGCGGCCTGCCTGGACCAGTTACGCGCTGAGCACCCGACCGTCACTGCGATCGTCACCATCAACGAGGCGGCGCTTCCGGGTGTCGGCCGGGCCGTGGAGCGCGCAGGCATCGTCGTACCCCGCGATCTGTCCATCACCGGCGTGGTAGCCCGCCAGTGGGCAGAGGACCACCATCCGCCGCTCACCGCCGCCGACATGCCGACCGAGATGGGCACCCAGGCCGTCGAGTTGCTCCTCGAACGCATCGCCACACCTGATGCACCGCCGCGGCACCTGCTGCTGACCCCGCCCATCTCGCTGCGCGCCAGTACCGGCCGGGCCTCGGTCCGGTGAGCCACCCTGCCATGTCCTCGCCGTCATACCAGTTCAGCCGCCGCTGGCTGCTCGCAGCCAGACTCACCGGAGTCGTCACCGGCCTGAGTCGGATCAGCATCGCCTGGGCCACCGCCGGCCCGCAGAGTTAGGGAGCTCAAGTCGGCGAAGCCAGCATGATCCAGTCAAATTTGTTGATCGTGGGTCTGAACCTGTTGTGGTTGTTGGATTTCAGGCCGCGAGTCCTGCCTGCTGGGCGAGGCGGTCGAGCGCGGCGTCGTAGGCCACGTCGGCGTCATACAGGGCCTGGAACAGCGGTCTGACCGCAGTGGTCGGGGCATGGGCACTGCTGGAGGTGAACAGCGGATGGTGCCAGTAGGCCACCGTGCACGGCTTGGTACTGGCGGCCAGATCGGCGCGCAGCCACCGCTCCTGGGCCGAACCAGCGTTGCACCCGCCCACGGAGGAGCAGTTGGAGTTGAGCGCCACCACATGCCATTCGCCCAGGTCGTAGGAGTAGTACCCCTGACCAGCAGCGCCGGCCAGCGGTCCGAAGTAGCTGTAGTACCCGGCGGCCCCGCTGGTGGCGTGGTCGTGGTTGCCGGGCACCGGACGGATGCGGGCCTTGTGGCGGCCCCACGAGGACGCGTAGCAGTCGGTGTACTCGCCGGTGGCTCCGGTGCCCTGGGCGTTGTCTCCCGCGGTGAAGATCGTTCCGTCGATCCCGTCGAGCAGGTTCGCGGTCGCCTCGTCCCCGGTCGAGCTGCACAGGGCAATGTCGGCAGCGCCGACGAGCACCGGGTCTCCAGCGTCGGTGGCCACCAGGTCGAGGATGAGTTGCGGGCCGTTCCAGCCGGCTTCCCGGGCATCGTAGTCGGCACCATCGGTGCTCGACGAGGTCAGGGCGAAGCTGTGGGTGCCGTTGCCAGTCACCGCATCGGTCACATCCAACTCGTACCACGGACTGGCGGTGACCGCGCCCAGCGACCCCAGGGTCGTTCC
>JAFGOK010000080.1 GCA_016926535.1 Micromonosporaceae bacterium
ACAAAGACTATGCGGTGAAGACCGAGCTGAAGGACAAGACCGTGGCCGAAGCCCGATCCGTGCTCAGTGCCCTTTCATAATGGCGATCAGGCCTTTCTCCGGATACTGCTTTCTCTCGGCGTGAGCACTGGGGCCAGCAGCGTGGCGTCCTCGACGTCCAACCCATTCAGCTTCCGCATGAGCAGCTCGATCGCCTGCCGCCCGACATCCTCCGCTGGGATGAGTACGGACGACAACGACGGGTTCACCCGCTCAGCCAGCTCATCCGGGCAGATGGCGACGACGGAGACGTCATCGGGCACCCGGCGCCCGAGTGCCCCCAAGGCCGCGAGGATGTGGCCGACCGCAGCCTCGTTGTGGACCACGATGGCGGAGAGCTTCGGCCGCCTGGCCAGCAGTGCCGCCATGGTTCGATGCACGGCGTCCGCGTGCTCCTCGCAGGAGGACACTGCGGACCGGATCCCGAGCTCGCGCACGGCGGCGCTGAACCCAGCCATGGTGCGCCGCGCGAAGCCGGTGTCCCGCTGGTAGACCGCCCTTGGCGCCCCCAGCAGCGCGATGTCGCCATGCCCGAGGGAGACAAGATGCTCGACACACATCCGGCCGGCCTGCTGGAAATCCAGATCGACGCAGGTGACGCCGTCGGTATCCTCCGGGAACCCGATCAAGACACTCGGCTGGTCGAGCTGGCGCAGCAGCGGCACGCGCGGGTCATGCATTTCGACATCCATGATCACGATTCCGTCGACCATGGCACTGGCTGCGACTCTCCGGATACCCTCAGGGCCTTCATCGGCCGTCACCAGCAGGACGTCATGGTCGTGCCGCCTGGCATTGGTCACGACGGCACTGGCGAACTGCATCAGCACCGGCAGGTGCATCCCGGCGCGCAGCGGCAGGACCAGGGCGATGACGTTGGAACGGTTGCTCGCCAGCGCCCGAGCGCCGGCATGGGGGTGGTATCCGAGGGTCCGGACGCTGGAGAGCACCCGCTGGCGGGTCGCGGCCGAGATGGTCCGCTTCCCGCTGAGGACGTACGAGACAGTGCTGACCGCCACGCCAGCGTGCCGGGCGACATCACTGATGGTCACCGTGCCGAGCCTGGTTGGGCGGGTGACGGGGTGGTCGGTCATGTTCGGGTCGGTCATGGGCGGGCTCCGAAGGTGAGCGTACTCAATCCGATCCCGGCATCGCTGAACACGGCGTAGACATCCCGGATTCCGCGGGCTCCGGCGAGGGCGACGGGCACCTCAGCCCAGCGGTACCGGTCGCCTGTGTGCGGGATGACGGTCGTGCCGGCGATGGGGCCGTCGAACGGGTTGTCGAGGCGGAGGGCGAGGGTCGGGGGCTGGCCGGCCGGAGCGCTCCAGCCCGGCGCGAGGTTGACCCGCAGCCGTACTGTGCGTGCCCCGGTGCCGAGATCGACGTCATGGAAGGCGATCCAGCCGTCCGGCTCTGTGGACTCCACGGCGTCTCCGGCTGCCTGCTCTTTCGGGACCAGGGTCACCCCCGCGTACTCACTGTGATCGGATGCCTCGATCTGGGCGGCGTAGGCATCCCGAGGGGGAACGACCCCGCCGTGCACGCTGAGTATCGCGGCCAGTGGCAGGTCGGCCGACGAGCTGCCGATCATCACTTGATGATTGGCTGATTCGACAACAAATCGATGACTGTTGACATTCCAGGTCGCCAGTTGGGCCGCCGGCAGTGAAATGTTCACCGTCGCCCGCTCGCCCGGGGCGAGTTCGACGCGGCGGAACCCCTGGAGTTGCCGGAGCGGTCGCTTGTAGTGGGACGACCGTTGCCGGGTGTAGAGCTGCACGACCTCAACCCCAGGACGCTGGCCGGTGTTGGCCACAGTGACCTCGACGGTGACCGTCTCGTCCGCGCTGATGGCCTGCGAGGACAGTCGCAGGTCGCTGTACTCGAAGGTGGTGTAACTCAGCCCGTGCCCGAAGGGGTAGAGCGGCGTTCCCCGGTAGTACAGGTACGTCATGTCATTGCTGATCACGTCATAGTCCAGCAGATCCGGGAGGTCGGTCGCGGAGCGGTACCAGGTCTGGGTCAGCCGTCCGGCCGGGTCGGCATCGCCGAAGAGCACGTCCGCCAAGCCGTTGCCGAGTTCCTGCCCGCCGTGGCAGGACCAGACGATGGCAGGCAGGTGCTCGTCGGCCCAGGTGATCCCGAACGGGTAGCTACTGGTGATCATGAGGATTGTCGCGGGGTTCGCCGCGTGGACCGCTCGGATCAGGGCCTCCTGGGCCGCTGGCAGTTCGAGGTCAGTTCGATCCTCGGTCTCTCTCCCGTTGACCATGGGATGGTTGCCGGCGACCACGATGGCCACATCCGCGTTGCCGGCCAGGGCTGCGGCTTCCGCGATCCCGTCGACCAGGAGTTCCGCGGTGAAGGAAACCGCAGCACCGCCGATCCCGCCGACGACGGCCGTCGCGCTGCCGCCGAGAGCGGTGCCGCCCTCCGTGCCGAGGTCCGACTCCCTGGGCCCTCCGGTCTCAGCGAGATAGAGGAGACCATCCTCGGCTGCGACGACGTCCAGCCCGGTGGCCTCATTCCGCAGGCTCACCCCGCCGTCCACCCTCTCGACCAGGCGGAACGTCTCCCGAACCACCCAGCCGCCCGGCCCTGCCCGGTTGGCGGTCAACCGTCCCTCGTCGTCGACCGAGACGGTCCGGCCATTGGCCGCTCGCAGGGAGAAGACGCCCCGGCCCCAGTCGAACACGTCGAATCCGGCTGTCCTCGGCGCTGCACCTGGAGCCGGCGCTGGCAGCAGTCGCAGTTGCCCGTCGCCGACCGTCGTCATGTACCGGCCGGTCGCCTGGTCTCGCAGCGCGATCCGGTCGATGCCCTCGACGTGCAATGTGGACGCCTCGCCGATTCTGGCCGAGATCGCGTCCCTCACGGAAACCTGGTAGGGGAGGGTGCCGCTGTACCAGTCAGTGTGGACGGTGTTCGACAGCGGTCCGAGTACGGCGATGGAGCGGATAGCGCTTGCCGCAAGAGGTAACGAAGCGCCCTCGTTCTTGAGTAGGACCACCGCCTGCCTGGCCGCCCGGCGCGCCAGCGCTTGATGGCCAGGGGAGTTGATGACCGTTTCGTCGATCGCGGCATACGGGTTCTGGTCTGCCGGGTCAAATTCTCCCAGCCGGAAGCGGATGGTCAGGATGCGCCGCACTGCCGCGTCAATATCGGATTCTGTCACAAGGCCCTGATCGAACGCCCTGGTCACGCGGTCGATGATGACCGAGTTGTCGGAGCCGATCTCGGTGAAGCTGTCCATGCCTGCCCGCAGCGCCGCCGCTGTGCTCGTCACATGGTCCGGATAGAACCCCTGACGTCCGGCGAGCAGGGACGGCGCCCCGGCGTCGCTGACCACCAGCACCTCGTCCCTGGTCCAGGTGCGCACCTCAGACTTGATCAGCGGTGTCACATGCGCGGGACGGCCGTTGACCAGGTTGTAGGACGCCATGATCGCCACGGCTGCCCCGGCAGCGATCGGTATCCGGAAGGCGGGCAGCTCGTACTCGTGCAGCACCCGCTGGCTGAGCACGCTGGACGTGATGTCCCGGTCTGTCTCGTTGTTGTAGCCGAGGAAGTGCTTGAGCGTCGGAGCGGTCCGCAGGTAGGTGGGGTGATCGCCGCGCAGCCCCCAGGCATAGGCCGTCGCGATGAGACCGGTGAGGTGGGGATCCTCGGAGTAGCCTTCCTCGTTGCGCCCCCATCGGGGGTCGCGCAGCGGGTTGACGACTGGCGCCCAGACGTTCAGACCTGCTCTGGAGGGGTCCTTGCGATGCGAGCCACGCACCTCGTCGCCGACGCTCGATCCAATCTCGCGGATCAGATCGAGATCCCACGTCGAGGCAAGGCCGATGGCCTGCGGAAACACAGTGGCCGGGCCGAGCCAGGCCAGCCCGTGCAGGGCCTCTGTGCCAGTGCGGAACGCTCTCATGCCCAGCCGAGGCACCGGTGCCTGGTGCTGGTGCAGCAGGGAGATCTTTTCCGCCAGCGTCAGCCTTCCGAGCAGGTCAGTGACCCGGTCAGCAAGCGGCTGGCTGTGGTCGGCGAAGGTACCGGTTGCCGGCTGTCTCATGCCGAGCACCCTCCTAGCGGCCCGTCGCCCCGGGGTGAGGCGGACTCCAAACGCCTCCAGCGTCGAGAGCGTTCCTGGCGATCGGCAACGCCCCGCGTGGGCCGCTGGACCGAGTCGAAGCGCTTCGACGACGTGGCGATGAAAACTCCGCCCGCACCGTCGGGTCGTGCCGGTGGCGGATACGAACGGAGTACCCCTGAGGCTTGCATCGCGGTCGGATCGCGTCAAGAAGTGGGTTGTGTCGATCTGGTCGCGATCCGGGGACCGCGACCAGATCGAGACCGTCATCCGGCCCGAAGCGTCTGCACCTGTCCTGAGTCGACCATGTCGAGCACTCGCGCTGCGGCGCCGATCGCTGGCGCGTCGTAACCGAGACCCGAGGCGACGAGGCGGCAGCCACGCTCCTCATCACCGGTCCTGGTGCTCACAGCGCGTGACTTCAACTCGAGTTCGGCCGCCGGCAGCAACCACGGCGCGAGAGTTGCGTAGTGGCCACCGAGGATGACGACGTCGGGGTTGACGACGCTGGCAAGAACAGAAGCGCCATACCCGAGGGCCCGCCCAGCCTCACTCAACGCGTCGAGGACAGTCGTCTCCCCGGCCCGGGCGCGTCGTGCGAGGTCCTCGACCTCGGGCTGCAGGTCAATCGTGGTGAAGGCCCAGGCCGGCCGGTCAGAATACTCCTCAGGAGACAGTCGCTTGACCAGGGACGGAATGCCGGCGACCGCCTCAAGACACCCGGTGCGGCCACAGTCGCAGAGCGGGCCGTCCGAGGAGACCAGCAGGTGGGCAAGTTCCCCGGCGAACCCGAGCCCCCCACGCAGCAACCGCCCCTCGGCGATGATGCCGGCGCCGACCCGGCCGGTCCCGGAGAGGTGGACGAGATCGACGCCGGCCTGCGCGCCGTAGCGTTGCTCCGCCAGGGCCGCGACATTGGCGTCGTTCTCGACGGCGACGTGGTACGCCGGTCGCCGCAGTGCCCGCTGGAGCATGCCGACCAGGTCGAGGTCGCGCCAGTCGAGGCTCGGGGCATACCGGACGCGGCCAGCGGTGTCGACCAGCCCGGGAACGGCGATGGTCAGCCCGAGGATCTGCCGCCCGTCCGCGTCGAGTCGCGTCGTCGCCCGCTTGGCGAGGGCTGCGATCGAGGCGACCGCTCTCCCCGGGGCGGCGTCCCTGCCCTGGAACGCCCGGCGCCAGGACAGCAGCCGCTCCCCGGCGAGGTCGGTGGCGACGACCGTCAGGTGGTCGGCGTCGACCGCGAGGCCGACCGCCGCGTACGGCGCGCCGTCCAGGACGAGCAGGGTCGCCGGCCGCCCGATACGCTGCTCCGCCAGGCCGGTTTCACGGACGAGCCTCCGCTCGATCAGCTCTGCGATCAGGCTGGAGACCGTCGCCTTGTTGAGCCCGGTCGTCGCGGCGATGTCAGCCCGGGAGCAGGGGGCGTTGGCCCTGACGTACCGGAGGACAACGGCCAGGTTGGTCGTCCTGACATCTGCGAAGTCTGCGGGTCTGGGTCCGACCTGTGTGGTGATCACGCTCAACCCCGCTCTGCTCGCCTTGCTCACCGCAGCCCCCATCCCGTCGGGCCTGCGGCACGTGTCCCGGTTGGACCATCATGCCGCAGCGATGCGGTCGTGGTCATTCGTCGGGCCCTCCCCAGGGGTGATCATCGGTCGCTCGCGCGACCACTTGTGGCGCGCTTCACTGTCGATTAGTTTGTTTAGCCGCCAGACGAAGTCACCCTACCGCCTTCCCTGCCCGTCCGCCGCAACCATTTCGTCAAGATCTGGAAGTCGCACTTGGCAGGCCTCGGCGGGTCGGGCACGCTGACTGGCCACCGGGCGGCCTTGTGGCACCTCTCGGGTGTCAACTACTTTGTTTATCTAGTAGACCAACTAACTGAACCAGCAACTACCCATCTCGCACCAGCCCCTTTTTTCGGAAGGAGAGCGCGATGACCGAGTCATCCGACTCCGTGGTCAGCCGGCGCCACATCCTCACCCTTCTCGCCGCAGGCGCGGCGATGGCCGCCGGTGGCGGCATGCTTGCAGCGTGCGGCAAGCGCAAGGACAGCGACTCTGGTACCACCAGCCAGGACAAGCTCAAGGAAATCTTGCCGGCCTTCGTGCCGAATACATCGATTAAGGCCGACATCCCCAGCGTAACCGGTGCCAACGGCGCGATGTCGGATCCATGCTTCCTCAAGTACCCGTCGAGCCCGGTCAGGACGGTGACGGGAGCGGTCGGATCCGGTGGAAGTTACGTGGGAATGACCCCGCTGTGGGGTGCGATTCCGCCGTCAAGCGGGAACGCCTACTACGAAGCGGTCAACCAGGCCATCGGCGCGACCTTGAAGATGCAGCCGGCTGACGGCAACACCTACGACACCCAGCTTCCCCCGCTGTTCGCTGCGGACAAGCTGCCAGACTGGCTCCAGATCCCCGGCTGGTGGGCGAGCAAGCTCAGCCTCGGCCAGGGCGTCAGCAAGTTCACGGACCTCACGCCGTTCCTGTCCGGAGACAAGATCAAGAAGTACCCGAACCTTGCCGCGATCCCGCAGGTGGCGTGGGCCTGCGGCGTGTGGAACGGCAAGCTCTACGGCATCCCGTGCTACTCCTCCGCGGCAACGTTCACCGGCGCGATTTTCTACCGCAAGGACATCTTCGCCAAGAAGGGCATCAACCCCGCGATCAAGTCGATCGACGAGCTGTTCAACCTCGGGCAGGCGTTGACCGACGCCAACGCCGGGGTCTGGGCCTTCGACGACCTGTGGACCTACCTGGCCGATCCGTTCGGCATCCCGTACAAGTGGGCGGAGCAGGACGGCAAGATCATTCACAAGTACGAGACCGAGGCCATGCTCGAAGCGCTGGCCTGGCAGCAGAAGGTCGTCAAGGCTGGCTTGATGCACCCGGACGCCGTTGCGGGCAACACCCAGAACGCCAAGCAGCGCTTCTGGAGCGGCAAGGTCGTGATCAGCGGCGACGGCACCGGCTCCTGGAACGGCGACGACTGGAAGTCCGGGACCGCTGCGAACTCGGACTACTTCCGGCAGGCCTTTGATCCGTTCACCGCCAGCGGCAGCGGGACTCCGGCCCTCACCCTCGGTAACGCGGCCGGGCTGTTCAGCTACCTCAGCGGGAAGCTGTCCCAGGAGCAGGTTGAGGAGTGCCTGGCCATCGCGAACTACCTCGCCGCCCCCTACGGCTCCGCGGAGTGGCTCGTCGCCAACTTCGGGACGGAGGGCGTCGACTACACGATGACCGACGGCAACCCAGTCCTGACTGAGCAGGGCAACAAGGAGGTGGCGACCACCTTCCAGTTCCTGGCCTCCCCCTCCTCGGCCACCACCGTGACCAGCGGTGCTGTCGACGTTGCCAAGGCCTACGCCGAGTGGCAGGCCAAGGCCGTCAAGGCCGCCTACAAGCCGTTGTTCTACGGCATGAACATCACAGAGCCGGCGCAGTACGGCTCCATCGACCAGCCGGTCGAGGACATGCTCAAGGACGTTCGCTACGGCCGCAAGACGCTCGACGACTTCAAGGCCGTCGTTGTCACCTGGCGGACGCAGGGCGGGGACGAGCTGCGCAAGGTTCACGAGCAGGTCCGCGAGGAGAACGGCACTGGCCAGTAGCCAGCGCCGCCGGTAGTCGTATTGAGTGATGAACGGTCTCGCGACCACGAGACTGCTACGGCGATCCGGTGCGGCAGGTGGCCGACTGGGCGGCGAAGGCCCGTCCCAGTCCGACCTTCCGCACCGGAGCAGCCTTCCAGCGTCGAGGGTGGCGCGAGAACGACAGAATGGAGGATCCGGTGGCAGTGATCACCGGAGACGGGGCTGTGACGACGCCGAACAAGGCGTCGGACACCCCGAGGAGCGATCAGGCGGTCTCGCCGCCAGCGCGGCGGAAACTCACGTGGCGGGAGAAGCTTCGGCGCGACCGCACGATGATCATCATGACGATGCCAGCGCTGATCCTGACTCTCGTCTTCGCATATGTCCCGATGTTCGGCGCGGTGACCGCGTTCCAGCGGTACAGCATCTATGACGGGTTCTGGTACAGCGCCTGGACCGGGCTGGAGAATTTCACCCGGCTGATGACGGACCCGATCTTCTGGTCGGCGTTCGAGAACACGCTCGTCATCAGCGCGGTGCAGCTGGTGCTGTACTTCCCGGTCCCGATCATTCTTGCTCTGATGCTGAATTCGATCATGAGTAGCAAGATCCGGTCGTTTGTCCAGAGCATCGTCTACCTGCCGCACTTCTTCTCGTGGGTGCTGGTGGTCACCATCTTCCAGGAGATGCTCGGCGGCGCTGGCGCGCTCAACATGTTCCTGCGCCAGCACGGGTGGGCGACCTGGGACATCATGACCAACCCGGAGACCTTCAAGTACCTGGTGACGGCGCAGGCGGTCTGGAAGGAGGCGGGCTGGGGCGTCATCGTCTTCCTCGCGGCCCTCGCCGCGATCGAGCCGACCCTGTACGAGGCCGCCTCGGCGGACGGGGCGGGGCGCTGGCGTCGCATGTGGCACATCACCCTGCCGGGCATGCGCGGGGTCATCATGCTGATGCTGGTGTTGCGACTGGGCAATGCCCTGACTGTCGGATTCGAGCAGATGCTGATCCAGCGGAACGCCGTCGGGCGGGACGCCGCCGAAGTGCTCGACACCTTCGCCTACTACTACGGGGTCGTCAACAACAACTTCAGTTATGGCGCTGCTGCGGGGCTCTTCAAGGGGGTCTTGTCCCTGATTCTGATCTTGGCTGCCAACAAGCTGGCGCATGCCTTCGGCGAGGACGGGTTGTACCGGAAATGACGACAAGTGCCGTGACACCAGGGAAACCGGCGAGCAGAGCCGGCGGGATGAGGTTCGGCTTGAGCACCAGCCGCCGGAGCGCCGGCCGCAGGCCGGAGCGCCCGATCTGGGAGGAGCCACCGACCCTAGCGGGGCAGGCGGGGAAGATCCTGACGATCGGGTTCGTCCTCGCCGTGGTCATCGTCCCGCTGTACTCCGTGATCATCACCAGCTTCTCCACTCAGGAGTCCATCAACATCGCTGGCGGTATGGTCATCGTCCCCCATGGGCTGACTACGGCGGCCTATGAGCAGATCTTCTCCAATCAGCTGATCCTGCATTCGATGTGGGTCAGCCTCTGGATTACCGTCATCGGCACCTCGATCTCGATGGTGGTCACGGTGATGTGCGCCTATGGGCTGTCCCGCTCCGGCACCTTCGGCCACCGGACCATCCTGATGACGTTCATCGTGACGATGTTCTTCTCCGGGGGTCTGATTCCCAGCTTCCTGCTCGTCGCAGCGTTGGATGGGTATGGGAGGTACTGGTCACTGATCCTGCCCAGCGCGATCTCGGTCTTCAATATCCTGGTCATGCGAGCCTTCTTCTCCAATACTGCCCAGGAGTTGATCGAGGCGGCCAGGATGGACGGGGCTGGCGACTGGCGGATTCTCTGGTCCATCGTGCTGCCGACCTCCAAACCGGTCCTCGCCGTGATCGGGCTGTTCTACGGGGTCGGCTACTGGAACTCGTTCTTCAACGCGCTGCTCTATCTGCCGGACAACGGTATGTGGCCGATGCAGATGGTGATCTATACCTATACGTTGCAGGGGAGTTCCATGCCGGGGACGGGCATCAGCAACACCGGGCAGTACGCCGGGCACCAGGTCATCGCCTCGCTGTCGATCCAGATGGCGGTGGTTACATTGACCCTCATCCCGATTATGGTCGTCTACCCCTTCGTGCAGAAACACTTTACGAAGGGCATGCTCACCGGCGCGATCAAGGGATGACCGGGGCATCACACCGCGAAATCGGTATTTCGGAGGCCGTGGTAGTAGTTTCCTCTCCGCGCGGTGAACTTGAGCACCGAGTAATCGGGGTCGTCAATCCCGGCCGGATAGTAGAGCTCGTTCCCGTATCGCCAGAGTCGTTCTCGGGACGCGTGGTCGGAGAGCACCTCCATCGTTCCGACCAGCAGGAGGCCTCGGTACTCGGACATATCAACGAAATAGATGCTTGCTCGCGGATCAGCCCTGAACTGCGCAACCCTCGCAGATGATGTATTCGTGCTGAACCAGACGGTGTGTAGCTCTTCTGACTCGGCCTTGATCATCGCTTTGATCAGTGGGTATCCGTCGGGGCCGTTCGAGCCGACCATGGCGATGCCACAGTTTTCGATGAACTTCAGGGCCGCCTGGCGAGCCTCGTCTTCGCTTGAGGAGGCGACGGCGAGCGCTGAGTACTGGTCGGAGGGGTCGTTACTCATAGTGTCTAGTGTCTCGCAGTTCTGCTGAAGGTTACCTGGTCTCGATGGGGAGTTCTTTGCCGTTCAGCTTCAGGGATCGGGGCGGCTGGTCGCCGTGGACGAAGGCGAAAGCGACCGATTGGATCACAGCCGGCCCGGTTGACCGGATGTCGAACTTATCTCCGGACCGCAGCGCGGTGACCGTCGTCGTGCCATCCACGTCCCGGAGGACCGTCCGAGAGGTTCGTCCACCCCAGCTGACGAGGGTGAGGTCAGCGAACGGCCCGTCCGGCACCGTCGCTGCGACGTCGACGACCGGAATCAGGGCTCCGTGGCGGACGAACAGTGGCAGCCGGTCCAGCGGCGGGGTCACCCGCAGGTAGCGGCTGCCGGTGTGGACAGTGCCGGTCCAGTGGTCGACCCACTCCCCGGCCGGGAGGTAGACCATCCGGGTGCCATCTTGGTTGATCATGGGGGCGGCCAGCAAATCCCTGCCCAGCCGGTACTCCAGGTCAGCGCCCCACGCAGCAGGGTCGTCCGGCGAGTCGATCAGCAGCGCTCGCATCATCGGCGTACCGGTCTCCGCCGCCTCGACGGCGGCTGAGTACAGGTACGGCAGCAGGGAGTACCGCAGCCGGAGGGCCTCGACGACCGCCCGCTCCGCGTGAGCGGGGAAGTCCCACGGCAGTCTGCTCGTCATCCCGTGGAACCGGACCAGCGGGGAGAGCGCGCCGAACTGGGCCCACCGCACATACAGGTCTGCGGTCGGGGTGCCGGTGCAGCCTCCGACATCATGGCTCCAGAAGGGCACTCCGGACAGCCCATGGGAAAGGCCGCCCCGCAGCGTGCTTCCCATGGACGGATACGTGCAGCGAGCCTCTCCGCTCCAGTGCGGAGCGTGCCGCTGCCCGCCGGTGAACGAGGAGCGGGTCCAGACCATACTGTGGCCGGCGATCTCCTTGGTCACATCGGCGACTGCATCATTGAACAGCATCGTATATATATTGTGAAGTTCCGCACCGGTCATGCCGTTTGAGGCGATTGCGGTCGGTGGGAGCGACTCGGTGAGGTCGGTCGCGAAGGCCGCGACGCCCTGTCGCAGCAGGGGCCGGAGGAGCCCGGTGAACCACAGCATCGCGTCGCGGTTGGTGAAATCGACGACTCCGCAGGGGGGGAAGGTGCCGTTCCAGACATCGGCGAGGTGCACGGCTCCATCGGGCTGGACCAGGAAGTAGTTGTGCCTGGCCGCATGGTCGTAGAGCGGGCTGAGATGGCTGATGTACGGGTTGATCTGCAGGCTGACCCGGAATCCCCGCTTGGCGAGGGAGGACAGCATTCTCCTGGGATCAGGGAAGTGCTCACGATCCCATCGCAGATCAGACCAGTGGCCGACGATCTGCCAGTAGCAGTCAAGGTGCAGCACGTCGGCCGGGATGCCGCGCTTGCGGATCGTCGCCGCCCGCTCCAGGACTTCGGCCTGGCTGTCCGGGCGGAATCCCGCCGCCATCCACGTGCCGAACGCCCATTTCGGGGGCAGCGTCGGCCGGCAGGTTATTCGGTTGTACCGGTCGATGATTTCGGAAAAGGTCGGCCCGGCGAGCACGTAGTAGTCGATCAGGTCATCCGGAACGACGATCTGAACACAGCCGTGCGTGGAATGGCAGACGTCGAATTCGACCGGGGCGCCGCTGTCGACCAGCACTCCGTACCCTCGGCTGGAGTAGTAGAAGGGCACATTCTTGTACGACCTGTTGGAGTCGCTGCCAGACGCGTCGAAGTGCCACATGAGCGGGTGCTGGCCGCGTTTGTTCAGCTCTGTGAATTTCTCGCCGAAGCCAACGAACCGCTCATCCGCCGCTGCAGTGAAACTCTCGTGGTACGCGACGACCTCGCCGTTGATCCGAGATCTACCAAAGGCCAGCGAGCACAGCCGGCCGCTGGCGTCCTGCTCGCCTGGGTTCTGCCCGACCAGCAGCCGACCGTTGGCGTCAACGAATCGAAGATGCCACGGGTCAAGGGTGATTTCCGCGGAGATCGGCCCAGCATGGACGACGACGGTCAGGTCATCGATTTCGATGATCGTGTCTTCGTAGACTTCGGGGGTGACCAGGGGGATGGTCAGCGACGCCCGGGAGACGACGGAGGGATCTTCCCGCAGGCGTACCCGGATGATGCCGTCGCCGGCAGCATCGACCTGGGCGAACAGGCAGTCGCCTTCAACGGTCGCGGCCTTCAGAGTGACTCCGCTGGTATCAGTGCTGATCAGCTCAGCATGGACCAGAGTGGACAGGCATCCTTCGCCAAGGAGCCGCAACGGCAGCTCCGGGGAATTCGCAACAGACATGTCGGATGAAATCGATTCAAACAAAATAGAATGCGGACGATCCAACATGGCAGGGACTCCCGAAGGCGGCGAGCTGGACGGGTTGGTCACGTGATCGACAATAGTCGATCCTGATAGCTCTGGCGACGTCATTTGTGCTGCATCATTCAGGTTCGTCGTTTTTATGGGATATCGCAGTCAGGTGTCACTCCGGTCGACGCCGGTTGGCGGGAAGCGACAAGATGCAGCGGCTGGCCGGGGCGAACGGTCACCGGCACCCGCCGGTGTGTGGCTGGGGTACTGGCAAAACCGATCATGATACGGCGCTCAACGGCGGCAGCCAGTTCAACCTCAACATGCTCGGGTGTCCAGGAGAGTCTCGTCACCGTGACCTGGTCGCAGCCAGCGATTCCGGTGATCTCCCCCCGCTGCCACGCGGATGGTACGGCCGGAAGTAGGTCGATCGTTTCGCGACCAGTCGAGATCAACATCGAAAGCACCAAGGCAACGAAGCCACCACAGAGGTCTACATTAAAGATTGATCCGGCGTTATGGGTAGAAACCAGACTGGGACGCCAGTAGTCCTGCTCCAGCTTGCCCAGGATCTCGAACGCGACGTCGGCCAGTCCGAGCCGCGCGGCAGCCAGCCCGAGGCCGACGAGACCGAATGCCATTTCCCCTGGTTGTTCGATCCCGGTGGCGTCACCCCGCCACCATGCGAGCCTGCGTTGGATGGTCGCGGCGGCAGCCGCGCACAGCGCCGGATCGGCGAGCAGATCCGGATCCGCGTACCAGAGCGGGTACAGGTGGGAGGCATGCCGGTGGGCGTGGTTGTCGAGAAGCCCGGCCCATACCCATTCCGCGAGCTCGCCGTTCGCGCCGGTCGCGAATCTGGGCAGGCTCTCCAGAACGGTCCGCCAGTGGGTGAGGCGTGGATCGTTCTGGTTCAGGGCGGACTGGCACTCGATCAGATTGCGGAAAAGATCGCGGACCGCGGCGACATCGAGTGTCGCGTTGATGGCGGCCTGTGTGCCGGTCCCTGCCGGCTCGTTTTCCGGAGAGTACGAGGGGATGAACGCGGTGTGCCCACCGCGTTCCACCAGGAAGTCCTCGTAGAACGAGGCAGCCTCGACCATGAACGGCAGCGCGCGCTCGGCAAGGAACGCGCTATCCCCGGTCGCGCGCCAGTAGTCGAAGTAGAAGCGCGCCATCCAGGCGGCGGCGGCCGTCCAGAAGGTCTGGCACCAGATGGGTCCGAAATGGTTCTGCTTGCCGTGGGAGGAGCAGTGGGTCGGCAGCAGGATTCCTCGGGCGCCGTACAGTCGCCTGGCATTCTCCCGGAAATCGTCCATCATCTGGTCGAGCAGGTCGAACAGTGGGAGCAGCAGATCGGGCTGACCGGTCGGCACCGCCAGGGCCAGGGCTGTTGGCAGGTTGCCATTGAGGGTGTAGCCGCTGCGCCAGGGCGGGTCGTAGTCGCCGCTCCACACGCCCTGCAGGGTCGGGGGAAGGGCTCCGGTGCTGGACAGGATCGCGTAGCGCCCGGCGTCGAACAGCCGCTCGGTCAGCCGGGGGCTGCCCGGCTCTGCCAGCAGTTCCTCGCTGGTCGGGCTCCCGCGATCCCTCGCGTGATCCCTTCCATGATTCGGAGCGCGGCCTCCTGCCGCAAGGCTCAGCCGTACCTGATCGAACCGGGCAGCGGTGACCGCGACATGGTCGGAGAGGAGTGCCGCAACCGCTGCCGAGATGCCCGCAGGCAGGCCGGCGACGCAATCGTCAAAGGCGGGGCCTGCGGGGCCTGCGG
>JAFGOK010000495.1 GCA_016926535.1 Micromonosporaceae bacterium
CGCGGACGAGGTCGGTGCGATCGTCGGTCAGCTTCAGCTGATGTCGGGAAAGGTCGAGCAGGTCCTGGAACTCATGGAGCCGGTTCGTGCCCTGGCCAGGGATCTGGCGACCGCTCCGAGCGTGCTGTTCATCGGGCGCCACGTCGGGTATCCGGTCGCGCTGGAGGGGGCGCTGAAACTCAAGGAGCTTGCCTACATGCACGCGGAGGGCTTCGCCGCCGGGGAGCTCAAGCATGGCCCGATCGCTCTGATCGAGCCGGGCACCCCAGTCGTGTGCATCGTGCCGTCTCCGAGAGGTCGGGGCATGCTGCATGACAAGATCATTTCGAATATTCAGGAAGTGCGGGCGCGAGGCGCGCGCACGGTGGTCATCGCGGAGGAGGGGGATGAGGACGTGCTGCCCTTCTCCGACGAACTGATCGCAGTTCCCGCAGCGCCGGCCCTGCTCGCTCCACTCGTCACGACCGTTCCGCTGCAGATCCTTGCCGCTGAGATCGCGATAGCCCGGGGGTACGACGTCGACCAGCCCCGAAATCTGGCGAAATCAGTCACGGTGGAGTGAGCGGGACCGCTACCCCGCCGTGCGCGGGAGCACTACTCCGCCGTGCGCTGGCGGTCCGACATGAGCCGGTCGAAGTACTCGTGGACGGCACCGGGGTCCATCGGCCGGGCGAGCAGGAACCCCTGCCCCAGGTCGCATCCAATCGTCCGGAGGACGTCGAGCTGCTGGGCATCCTCGATGCCCTCCGCGACCGTCTCCAGCCGTAGCGTCCGGCCCAGGTCCATCACGGTCTTGGTGACGGCGAGTTCATCCTTGCTGGACGCCGCTCCGGTGATGAACGTCCGGTCAATCTTGAGCTGGTCGACAGGGAACTGCCGGAGATAGGAGAGCGAGGAGTATCCGGTGCCGAAATCGTCGATGGACAGCTTGACCCCGAGATTCTTGAGCTGCCGCAACTGAACCATCGCCCGTTCCGGATCGCCCATGAGCATGCTCTCCGTCAGCTCAAGGGTCAGCATCGGCCCTGGCAGCTGGGTTTCCGCCAGCGTGGCCTCCACCCGCTCCACGAACCGTGGATCCATGGCCTGACGGGCCGACACGTTGATGTTGAGGCGGATCCCCGGGACGAGTTGGCGCCACTCAGCGATCTGCCGGCAGCCCTCGCGCAGGATCCACAGCCCCAGATCGAGGATGAGCCCGGTCTCCTCGGCCAGCGGGATGAACGTGGACGGCGCGACATCCCCGCGCTGCGGGTGCCGCCATCTGGCCAGTGCCTCGACGCCGACCGGTTCTCCGGTCGCCAGGTCGACCAGCGGCTGGTATTGCAGCCGCAACTGGGTGCGGGCGAGGGCCACCTGCAGGTCGTCGAGCAAGTTGATCCGTTCGAGGATCTCGGCGTGCATGTGCGGCTGGAACACCTCGATCCGGCCGGGCCCGGCACTGATCGCCCGGTTCATCGCAAGATCGGCGCTGTTGAACAGATCGCCGGATTCAGCGGAGGAGGTGCGGCAGGACGCAACGCCGACGCAAGCGGACAGGTAGACGGATCTGCCAGAGATCCGCAATGGCTGCCGGATGGCGTCGACGATCGACCGCGCGATCCTGGTGCCGGCCTGTGTCCCGGCGCCTTCGAGGAGGACGCCGAACTCGTCCCCGCCGACCCGTGCTGTCAGGTCGGAGGAGCGGAGGGTGCTCCGGATCCGCTCCGCGACGGCGGAGAGGACCGCGTCGCCGGCCTTGTGCCCCAGACTGTCGTTGACCGCCTTGAAGCGGTGGATGTCGACGAGCAGGATCGTCACGTCGGTCAGGCGCTTGTTTCCCGTGCTGATCGACTGGTTGAGGCGCTCCAGGAACAGTCCCCTGTTGGGCAGCCCCGTAATGGCGTCATGCTGCGCCTTGTGAATCGCTTCCGAGACCCTGGCCTCGGTCAAGGCGAGGCTGGCCTGCTGGGCGAAGGCCGCCAGTACCTGGTGCTGGTCGACGTCCGAGCCTTGACCTGTCGCGATCTCGGCTGCGAGACCACCGGCGGCAACACCCCGGACGACGATGGGAGCCGCGATGATGGTCTTCGTCTGGTTCGGATCACTTTCGTCAATTCGGCTCACGATTCGATGGGAGGTGATCGCCTCGGCCGCGGCATCCAGGATGAAGGGGTTGTCAGCGCGATTGGCCGGGCCTCTGGTCGAGACCGGGGCAAGGCATTCCGATCCGGGGACCGGAAGCACGAGCGCGACGGTGGCCCGATCGAGCAAGCTGGCCGTCCCGCTGGTCACGGCATCGAGGAGGTCCTGCAACGGCTGCTTCATCGCGATGGATCGCTGGATGCTCAGCATGGTCTCCAGCAGGCGCTGGCGGGCGTCGAGCGCGTTGACCAGGCGCAGCCGCTCATCCGCACTCACGGCGGCACTGTCGTCCGGGGGCTCGCCCATGCGTGAGTGCTCTGTCATGTCAGCATCGGCACCATTCCGGCGCCGAGCTGATCTGTGCATTCATGAAACCGCTATCGGCACCTGGCGAGCAGAGCTGAGTCCTCGGGCGCTGCCAGCGTCGACGGGGCGGCTGCCAGGGAGGGATTTGTGAGCACGATTCTGGCATGCCAAAGTATGTTGGTGATCGTCGCTGTCGGCCCGATGCGGCTGGTTGTCCGACCGGCCGGAGCAGCGGCGACTCGCCCGAAGGGGGATCCGGCGTGAGGAGCGTGTGGCGAGCCGCTGACATCCGATCTGCGGAGACGGCACTGATGGCGACCCTGCCAGC
>JAFGOK010000496.1 GCA_016926535.1 Micromonosporaceae bacterium
CCCCATCCAGTTTCCCCTCCCCGCAACGGCAAGAGCATACTTGCGCCGGGGACTCCACGTCGATCAATTCCCGTCACATAGCGGTATATAAATATGTCCGCAACTGGACACCACCGCGGTGTCGTGCCGCCCACGGCAACAGACCGGACCTATGCTCAGCCAGGAGCACGACGCGCCAACCACTGAGGATAATCGATGGCCACCACCAGTGCCGAGACTGGTCCTGTGACGCAGGCTGCCCGCCAGGGCCAGCCGGTACTTTCCTGCAGGGATCTCCACAAGTCATACGGGGATCGTCTGGCGGTAGCGGGCATATCGTTTGACATAGCCCCAGGAGAAACATATGGCCTTCTTGGGCCTAATGGGGCGGGAAAGACCACAACCATACTGATGCTGGCCGGAATCCTTTCGCCCGACTCCGGCGAAGTGACGGTCAACGGTGAGCCAATGTCGCTCCGAGCGCTCCGGGCGAAAGCCACGATCGGTTTTGTCCCCCAGGAAATCGCCATCTATCCCGATCTGACCGCGCGAGAGAACCTGCGCCTGTTCGGCCGGCTTTGTGGCATGAACCGGGCAGCGCTGAAGGCTCGGACCGAGGAGGTCCTGGAGACCATCGGTCTACGCGACCGGGGCAACGAGCTCGTCAAGCGGTTCTCCGGCGGAATGCAGCGCCGGCTGAACATCGGCATCGGGCTCCTCCACTCGCCGAAGCTTCTCATCTTGGACGAACCGACAGTCGGCGTCGATCCGCAGAGCCGAAACGCGATCCTGGAGAACGTCGAAACCCTGAGCGACAGTGGAATGGCCGTGCTCTACACCACGCACTACATGGAGGAGGCCGAGCGGCTCTGCGACCGTATCGCAATCATCGACGCCGGCGCACTCGTCGCCTCCGGCACCAGGAGAGAGCTGACGGCGATGGTCGGGCAGTGCGACCGAATCCGCCTGACCGCAGCAGGTGACCTCCCCGTGGCCACCTCGCTCCTGCGCGAATTGCCCTCAGTCCAGCGGGCTGAGGTGACAGCAGAGGGGATCGAGGTCCTGGACAGCGATGCCAGGACAGCCCTGCCGAAGATCATGGAAACGATCGCGGCAACGGGGGTGGCCGTCCGGTCGGTCGTCGTGGACGAGCCGGACCTCGAAGCGGTCTTCCTGCATCTCACCGGCAAGAGTCTCAGAGACTGAGAGCCCGAGGGACTGAGAGGCTGAGTTCGCCGTGCCCACATCGTTCATTCTTGCCGCCAAGGACCTCCGCCAGCGGCTGCGTGACCGCTCAGTGATCATGCTCGCCGTCGTCGTGCCCCTTGCCCTGTCGTACATCCTCAGCGTGGTCTTCGGCCAGGGGAGCACTCCGAGCCCGTTCGAGTACGCCGTGGTCGACCTCGACGCAGGCGTCGCCTCGCAGACCTTCATCTCCCAGGTCCTCGACCCGCTCGAATCGAAAGAGATCATCAATGTCCATCGGATCCCGACCATCGCGGAGGCGGAGCGCAAGGTCGAGGCCGGGGATCTCGACGCGGCCTTCGTGATACCCAGCGGGTTCAGCGCGGCTATCGAGGGGGGAACCGCGCCGCCTCTCGAAGTCCTCGGCACTGTCGACGCGGCGACAGCGGGCGAGGTCGCGCGGTCGGTCGCCCAATCCTTCGTCACGGATCTCAACGGGATCAGGATTGCCGCCGTGGCCGGGGCGGGCGGCACCGATCCGGGAAACGGCGAGGGCGGCGGGGCCGAGGGGCAGGATCATGATGCGGCAGAGGCCAGCCGCCTTGCTGAGGCCAGCCGCCTTGCCGAGGCCGCGAGCCGGGCTGCGGCGCTCGCGCAGCCGCTGCGCCTGTCCGATCGCTCGGCCAAGACGAAAATCCTGGACAGCAAGACCTACCTCGCCGCCGGTATGGCCATCTTCTTCCTGTTCTTCACCGTCCAATTCGGGGTTGCCTCCCTCATCGCGGAACGGACCGAGGGGACGCTGTGCCGCCTGCTGGCCCTGCCGATCCGCCCCTCTGCGATTCTGCTGTCCAAGCTGCTGACCAGCCTCGTCGTCGGCGTTGTCAGCACAGGTGTCCTGGTCATTGCGACAACGCTTCTCATGGGCGCCTCCTTCGGCGCGCCCGCCGGTGTCGCTCTGCTGGTCCTTGCCGCCGTGCTCTCCGCGACGGGTCTCGCTGCCGTGGTGGCAGGGTTCGCCAAGACCGCTGAGCAGGCAGCGAACTGGCAGGCAATGATCTCAACCGTGCTCGGCCTGCTCGGGGGCACGTTCTTCCCGGTCAGCCAGATCAGTGGCCTCAACGTCGCCGTACTCGTCACGCCACACGCCTGGTTCCTCCGGGGACTCGCGCACCTGGCCGACGGCGGCGGCGTGGCCGACGCCGTCCCGTCCGCCGGTGCGCTGCTCCTGTTCGCGCTGGTCACCGGCAGTATCGGCTTTGTACGGTTGAGGAGGGTGGTCGAGCTGTGAAGCCACTGGCCATCGCGGCAGTCAACCTCCGCAGAGCACTGAGGCAACCGACGACCATCGTGCTGTACATGGTCCTCCCGCTCATACTCATCCTGATCCTGGGAGCAGCCTTCGGCGGGGGAAGCGACCCCCGGGCTGGCGTCGTCGCGCCGG
>JAFGOK010000497.1 GCA_016926535.1 Micromonosporaceae bacterium
ATCTGCAGCGCCGTGTACTGGTCATTGGCTTGCTGCGTTATGACGGTCTGGGACCCTGTGTGCCCAGACGTCCCCTGGCCTCCGAGATGGCGTTCGGGGTATTGCCTCATTCCGTTCTGGGTCACGGCGGCGCCTCCTTCTGGCGATGTCGGCGTGCGAGCGAAGGTGCGGGGTCGAACGTCCCGCGCAGAATACTCGCGATCCTGGGAAGAGTCCGCACTCTGGCGGACCCAGATCCCGAAGATGCTGAAGCCACCGCCCCGCGCCACCGCCCACCGCCCCGCGCCACCGTCCCGCGGCCGACCTCACCCGGAGTGGCGGTGGAACGCCTCCTCGCCGACGGTGGTCAACCAGGTACCGTCGCCGAGGGGGGCGACGAAGTCCGGTTCATCGGACAGGGTGTCAATGACTCCGCGAAACTGCCAGGTGTCCAGTTCGAGGATGTGGTGGCAGTACCATTCCTCGTCCCCGGCCTCCCCCTCGATCTCCTGGACGATGGTGACGATCGCCGCCGTGGCGTCAAGGTAACCACCACAATCGATAAATGCGCTGTCCGGCTCATAGTCGAAGGCGTCGACCCCGAACTGGGCCTTGACCGATCCGTCCTTCCAGCGGTGGAACGCGACGCTCTCCCGCTCGACGTCAACGGTCATGAACTGCTGCCCGTCCGGCGACAGGTCGACCAGGTCACGGTGGTCAGAGTGGAACATGGTCGTCTCGATCCCGTCCTGGCCGAGACCCGCCCGGCACAGGCGGACGCGATCGTCGGCCTCGCTGATACACAGCAGCAGGTGCGCGCCGTCCGGGTGGGCGAACTGGACCGCGCCGTAACCGGTCGTCTCCAGCGGCACCTGGTCGATGATGGCGCCGGTCCGCAGGTTGACCGCCATCAGCAGATCACAACCGTCGCAGCCGTCACCGGTGTCCGGCCGGTAGATCCAGACCGCTGCGGAATCCGCTGAGCACTCGCAGCCGCAGGTCGCGCCGTCCGGGCACGCCGCTGGCTCGAAATCGAGCCGCCACAGCACGATCCCCAGACCGTCGATGCACACCGCGGCGTCCGCCAGGGTGTACACGGCTCTGGTCAGGTCAGGGGCAACTGTGTGGGAGTGGATTTCGGCCCCCTCAGGAACTGGGAAGGAGGCCGTCGGGATCAACGAGGCGGGGGTCACCGGACGACCGACGACGTCGTAGGCGGTGATGGCTCGCTCAGTCAGGCGAGTGAAGGGAAGGGGGGACGCCAGCACGATGGCCAAGGTACTCGCCACCGCTGACGCCCCGAGGCGCGGCCAGGAACTACCCCTTCGCCAGAAGCCCTTTCGCCAGAAGCCCCGTCAGGAGATACCCCGTCAGGAGATACCCCGTCAGTAGATCCGCCGCCCGAGGGCGTCCGGCACGCCGGATTTGCGGAAAAAGTAAGCGTTGACCTGGTCCCGCCATTCCTCGGCACAGCGGACCTGCTCCCCGAGGCGTTCGGCCACCCGGGCGAACAGGCGCGGGTCGACCAGCTGGGCCGCGTCGATCCGGCCCCACAACTCGCGCAGGTCAGCCGCCTGCCGCGCGCCGGTGAAGTGGGTGTCGTAGATGTGCTGGATCACGGTCGTCCCGCTGCGCAGCACATGGTCGTACGGCACGTGGTGGAAGAACAGCAGCACCTCGTCAGGGCACTCCGCCAGCGACTCATAGCGCTGTGCCCAGAATGCGGGGTACTGGCCGGTGAACCCGGTCCCGGTGGCCTGGCTACGATCGACCCCGACGCCGTCCCGATCGGCGAAATGGTACGTGCCCCACGAGGTGTACTCGTATCCATCCACGTCAGGGCCGTAGTGGTGCCCCGGGCGGACCATGAACCCCACCCCGAGCGGCGCGGTGTAGCGCTCGTAGGTCTGCCACGATGAGTCCATCATCGCGTGCAGGGTCTGCCGGAGCAGGTCCGGATCACCAGTCGTCGCCGGCTGGAAGGTCAGGTCGATCCACTCGTCGAGGATCGTCCCAGGGGCCAGGTGGGGTGCCCAGGCCAGCCGGCCAAAGGCGTACAGGTTGGCCTGGGCCAGCGGGTGGCCGGTCCAGAACGGGTCGTCGCCCGCGTTGGAGACGCCGACCAGGCCACCGCCCTCGATGAGCGCCGCGGCAGCCGGCCCGTCAGGGCCCCAGTAGCGGAATCCGAGCACCTCGCTCCACAGCGGAGCCAGATAGCACACGTGCAACTGGTGGCCGGTGTACTCCTGCGTCACCTGGAGTTCCATCCCCACCCGGGTGGCGGGCATCGCCGCGATCACCGGGGACAGCGGCTCGCGGGGCTGGAAATCGATCGGACCGTACTTCACCTGAAGGATCACGTTGTCGTGGAACTGCCCGTCCAGCGGGGTGAAGTGGTCGAAGGCGGCTCGGGCCCGATCGGTGCTCCGGTCACGCCAGTCCTGCCGGTGGTTGTAGACGAAGGCCCGCCAGTACACGACCCCGCCGAACGGAGCCAGTGCCTCGGCCAGCACGTTGGCACCATCGGCATGGGTGCGCTGGTAGGCGAACGGACCGGGTTGTCCCTCCGAGTCTGCCTTGACGACATATCCCCCGAAATCAGGAATGGTTTGGTACACCTCGCGCGTGGTGGCCGACCACCACTGGCGCACCCGCTCGTCCAGCGGGTCTGCGGTCGGCAGGCCACCGAGCACCATCGGGGAGGCAAAATTGACCGAAAGGTACACGCGGATCCCGTACGGGCGCACCTGCTCTGCCAGCGCGGCGACCTCCCCCAGCCGGTCGGTCAGCAGCAGGGCCTCGGTGGCATGGACGTTCACGTTGTTCACCGCGATCGCGTTCACCCCGCAGGCGGCCAGGAGCCGGCCGTAGGCCCGGACCCGGGTGAGATCGGCGCGCAGCGCCCCGTCCTCCCAGAAGAGCGACCCGCCAGAGTACCCCCGCTCCACCTGCCCCATCACCGGATGCACTGCGACGTTGTCCCAGTGGTCGAGCATGCGTCTGCCCATCGCCGGCCGGTGGCACTCTGCCGGCCGGTCAGCTCCGAAGGCGCCCTCCCCCAGACGGACGAGGTGGAACAGGCCGTGGAGCAGCCCAGCGCCAGCGTCCGCCAGCACGAGGGTCACGCCGCGCCGCCGGGCCACGAGGAAACCTTCCGCTCCGAGGGTTCCGGAACACTCGGCAGCCTCCGGCCCGAACGACGATCCAGCAGCGGGTCCGTGCGTGGTCAGCGCAAGCACGAGATCGACCGGCCCGCCGTCCTCGCCCCCCAGGCAGCCGCCGTAGCTCGCGCACGCCTCGACCACCTCCCTGCGGACCGTTTCGACGAGCGGATCGTCGCCGCACACCCGGACGCGGCGGGAGCCGATCGCCCGGAACGCCTCAGGGGGCAGCCAGGCCGGGTGGACATCGGTCGTGTCGGGCAGGTTCACCGCAATCCTCCCAGGGGCTGCTGGCCACGTCCGGACCAGGCCGGACCACATCATGGTACTGGAGGGGCAACGCCAGCGGTCGATTCCCAGCATCCGGCGATAGCCTTGCCGGTGTGGTTTCGGACCTCGGTTTCACGCTGTTCCAGACACCCATCGGCATCTGTGCCATCGCCTGGGACAGGGACGGTATCGTGCGCATCAGTCTTCCAGAGCCCAGCGAGGCCCACGTCCGCGAGCGGATCTCACGACACCTGCCGCTGGCCAGCGAGGCTCCGCCCCCGCCAGCGGTGGCCCGGGCGATCGACCTGATCGTCGCCCTGCTCCACGGCGTACCCGCCGACCTGCGTGGCATCCGTCTCAACCCGCGGGGCATCCCGGCCTTCCGGCAGCGCGTGTACGAGGCGGCCAGGGCCGTGCCGTGCG
>JAFGOK010000498.1 GCA_016926535.1 Micromonosporaceae bacterium
GGCGCGACGGAGTAGCTCGGCCAGATGTGGTAGCCGTCCCGGTCGAAGAAATAGGCGGTCGTTCCGGGGATCTGGTTGTTGTTGAGAGGGCCGTAGCCGACCAGATTCGGCAGTTCGTACAGCGTGTTGCAGTAGTAGTACTCGAAATGCCCGCCGTTGGCGGCACGCCCGCAGATCCACCCATAATCGCAGGCGAGCATCGGCTCGACGGTTGCCGCGGCGGTGTCCACCGCCGCCGTCGTCTCCAGGGTGACCGCCGCCGCCATCTGGTCGGCCGTCAGACGCTCCGGGGCCACGACGGCGCCCGAGACGGGAGCGTCGCTGGCCGCGGCCGGGCTGGCCATCCCGACCAGGGATCCGACGGTCAGCGTCCCGGCGGTCAGCAGTACCGCCGTCAGCTTGCGCAGGTTCACGGGAGTCCTCCTTGCGTTTCGGGGCCAAGGGCCCGACACGGTCACGCACCCACCTGACATACCGCGGCGGTAAGGCGCCACTTCCACCGCGCCGCGACGCCCTCCAGTCAAGGATTCACAGCTGGCGAAACGCAATGGCAAACCGCATCCGGGATGGTCCCGGACCGTCCCGGACAGCCATAATCCGACATGCGGCGGCCAATGA
Organism: Micromonosporaceae bacterium; assembly: GCA_016926535.1. Classification (GTDB taxonomy): domain Bacteria; phylum Actinomycetota; class Actinomycetes; order Mycobacteriales; family Micromonosporaceae; genus JABDRL01. Next base: position 619 of record JAFGOK010000498.1, read on the forward strand.
TCTCCGCATAGACTTGCACCTATGCCAGACATTGAAGAAACACAGTGGCCGAGTCCCGAGACCAGCATGAATGAAGCAACATTCATCAGTGCGCTCAATGGCCTGCGTCAGCGTGCCCGGCATACCTACAAAGACCTCGGCCGGCACACTGGAGTACCGCCGTCCACCCTGCACGAGACGCTCACCAACCGCCGCAGGCCCCGCCCCGACGTGATCAGCGCCGTCGCCCGGGTGTACGCCCCCGACGAGCGGCAGGCGGAGGAGTGGATCACCTGCTGGAACGCCCTGTCCGACCGGGCCCAGGCTGGGCACCCGGCACCGGCACCGGCATCTGCGCCAACACCAGCACCATCCCAGAGCCAGCCCGGTGCCCCTGCCGGCAGCCCCGGGCTGCGGGCAAGCCTTGCCAGAGGCTGGCGGCCCGGCCAGCTCGTCCTCCTCGCCGTCCTCATGCTGATCTCCGCCGGAGCGGGGGCCGGCGTCGCAACAGCGCTCGTCGGCTCCGGCGGCACGAGCGCCCCCTCGGCGGGCCTGGCCGCGTCGCCGCGGATGACCCCGACCGCGGCGAGGACGACGCAGCTGACCATCTACAACGCGGAGACCCCGTGCCAGCGGCTGCGTACCATCGAATGCGGTCTCAGCCTGTTCCAGGACCCCCGGGTCTCGGACCGGAACACCATTGTCGGCCGCGTGTACCACGACGATCCCATCGACGTCGTCTGCGTCATCGAGGACGGACGCTACTTCATTGACGAGGCCGGCGTCTCCACCAACCGCTGGTACAAGGTCATCGTCCCGAACACCACCGAGGTCGCCTGGATCGCGGCTGTCAGGACCAGGACCACCGTGGAGATCGCCCGCTGCTGACGGCCCAGCCACCTGCTCGTGGCTGGGCCCCAGCGCGGGATCCAGCGAATGACGCTGTCACGCCACCTGGGCGCATCCCGGGCAGGCCGGGTCTCTGGCCAGTGAAAACTTCCGGTGGGTCAGGGTGAGGGCGTCGTAGACCACCAGCGATCCCACCAGGGATTCCCCGACCCCGGTCAGCAGCTTGACGGCCTCGGTGACCTGAATGGCACCGATGGTGGCGCACACCGCACCCAGCACCCCGCCGCACGGGCCACCCTGCGCTGGGGGCTGCGGGTACAGGCAGCGCAGGCATGGCCCGGTGCCTGGCCAGAACACGGCCGCCTGGCCCTCGAAGTGCCGCACCGACCCCCAAACGTACGGCTTTCGCAGCCCAATGGCGGCATCATTGAGCGCATAGCGGGTGGCGAAGTTGTCGGCACCGTCGATGGCCAGGTCATACTCCGAAAAGATCGCGACAGCGTTGCTGCTGTCGAGCGCGTGTGGATGGGTGATCACCTCAACCCATGGATTGATCTCGCAGAGAGCCTCCCGCGCCGAGTCGATCTTCAAGCGGCCGACATCGGACGACCCGTGGATGATCTGTCGCTGGAGATTCGACTCGTCAACGGTGTCGAACTCCACGATGCCGATCGTCCCGACCCCGGCGGCCGCGAGGTATGGCAGCGCGCAGGACCCCAGGCCGCCCGCCCCGACGCACAGCACCCTGGCCCGTTTCAGCCGCCGCTGGCCAACGCTGCCGATCCCGGGAATGGCGAGTTGACGGGCATATCGGCGGATCTCGTCAGCGTGGAGCACGGCGTCGGGCTCGACCAGGGGAGGCAGCAACATGAGCTCATCGTTGCGCAGCCGGTTGGCTGGCTCCACATTTGTCGGTGTTCCGCACGAACCGTTCGCGTGTGACCGGAGGACACGAACGACGGAATGGAATGGCTACCCTGAGTGGTGTTGGATCTCCCTTCCACAGGAGGCCGTGATGAAAGCCCACCCTGGTGACCATCTGATTGTCGAAGGCACCAACCTCAGCGACCCCCGGCGAGAAGGGGTCATCGTCCGCGTCGACCACCCGGACGGCACACCCCCGTACCTCGTGCGGTGGCTGAGCGAGGACAACGAGTCGTTCGTCATCCCGGGGCCAACCGCCCGCGTCGAGCCAGCTCTGGCCTCGACCGGCTGACCGCCACCCCCGCAGCCCGGCACCGTCTGGGCACATCACTCAGCAGCGACCAGGCCTGGCCGATAGCGAAGGTGCGTCGACGGCCGAGGCGGGCCTTGCGACGCCGCCAGCCTGGCGCACGCGATGGCAGGGCAGCCCGAGGACCCCGCGCACGACCAGGGCAGGGGCCGCCGTGGCCATACGGCGCCAGCAGTTGCGTCGTTCTGAGGACACGCAACGACCAGGATGCGAGGTGACATGCCGCGTGGGTGAGGTGCCGACTGTTGGCATTCTGTCCCCTTTTCTCGGGGGACCGTACTACGGCGGGATTCTGGCGGCCATCGGGCACCTGACGCACCAGGCCGGGGGTCGGGCCATCGCGATCGAGACGATCGACGCCGGCTCGGATCCGGACACCAAACCGCGACCGGAGTTCCGCCCGCACGTCGCGTGGCAGCACGTCAACGGGTTCATCGCCATCACCGACGCGGTACGCAGCGACTACCTCCGGGCGTTTCGGGCCACCGGTCGGCCGGTCGTCGTCATCAGCCACGAGTACCCGGACCTCGAGGCGCCTGTCATCATCCCGGACAACGCCTCGGGAATCCGGCAGGCGGTCGAGCATCTCCTCGACCACGGGCACACCCGAATCGGGTTCGCCGGCCACCTGGACGTCCATGACGTCCAGGAGCGGCACCAAGCCTATGCCGAAACGCTCGCCAGCCACGGCATCGAGCCAGATCCTGCCCTGTGCTTCAGGATCGCCAACAACAGGGTCGCAGGCGGGGAGCACGTCGCGGCCGAGATGGTCGAGGCCGGGATGCCGATGACCGCCGTGGTGGTGGCGACGGATGCCAATGCCATCGGCCTGATCCGCAAGCTCGGCACTCTCGGCATCGGAGTCCCGGACCAGCTGGCCGTCGTCAGCTTCGACGACATGGAGGAGGCCACCTACGCCATCCCGAGCCTTTCCAGCGTCAAGCAGCCCTTCTCCATGCTGGGCACCCGGGCATACGAGCTGCTGGACGCCCAGTTGCACGGCCAGGAGGTTCCCGCTGGCCGCTACACGGTCCCGACCTCGTTCATCGTGCGGGAGTCGTGCGGATGTGTCCGGGGGGGCCAGCTGGCGCCGTGCGACTGGCCCGGGGAGTCCCGCGAAGCGCTCTCCCTGCGGCTGGCAGCCCTGCTGGATCCGAGCGGCTGCCTCCAGGACGACTCCGCCCTCGCGGAGGTCGTTGACGTGATCGCGACTGTGCTGGAGACGACGGCCGCAGGCCTCCGCGCCCCCGTCCCGACCCGGTTCCACCATGCCTTGCTCAGCCTGTACGACCGAACCATGTTACGGGCCAGCATGGAAGAGATCGGAGAGGTCATCCAGAAGTTCGCCCTCGGCCTGGTGCACACGACCAGCGCGCGTGCGGCCATGGAGCAACCGATCAGAGAGATCATCCTGAAGATCGCCCAGGCGCGGGCGAGGGGGCAGTTCGGCGACAGCGCCTACTTCCA
>JAFGOK010000499.1 GCA_016926535.1 Micromonosporaceae bacterium
CTCGACGGTCCGCACGACAAGGGGGAGCCCACCCCAGGCAAACGCCGAGTTTATCTTTGCCTTCCTGTTTCCGAGCGACGAATTGGTCGTACTCTTTGGGATATAAACGTACAAATCTCTAGGAAAAGAGATCAAATACGCCTTATCATGTGAAGCAGGTATGTGCAGCAGAATAATAGTGTCCGTCCGCCATTGTCCTGCTTTGTCCTTGCTTTCGGGATCCCGCGAATCACTGCCCAGCATCAGGATGTTCAGCGAACCCTTAACTTCCTTGGCCGGGCGCCCGCTCGTGATCTGGGAAAACGGGTCCGACCGGTCGATGCCGGCATCCAGGCGGTCATAGTAGATCCAAGCCCCACCAAGCCCGATCCCTGCGACCAGGAGCAGCGCCAGGGCGGCTACCAAGGCGATCCGCCCCCAGCGTGGGCCCCTCTTGCCGCGGTAGACCGCGCCCTGCGATGGCCGCCGCAGGGCGCCGGCGGATGCAGCGCCCACCCAGTCTTCATCGCGCCGTCTCGTGCTGGACATGCCGCAAGCCTACGAACCCAATGCACGCCACGGTATGCAACCCGACAGACGCGGCACGAATCGGGGATTCCATCGGTATCGTCAGCGATGAGCGAAGTAGGCAATCGTTCGCCGGAGGCCTTCATCCGCCGCGACCTTTGCCTCATATCCCAGCACTGCCCGCGCTTTGGTCAAATCCGGCCGGCGCCGCTCCGGGTCGTCCGAAGGGCGGTCCACGTATTGAATGTCCGAGTTGCTGCCAGTCAGACGGACAATTGTCTCGGCCAGCTCCCGCATCGTCATCTCCTGCTCCGTACCGCAGTTGACAGGACCGAGCTCACCGGAATCAAGGAGCGCGACGATGCCGCGCACCAGATCGGACACATGGCAGATCGAGCGAGTCTGCTGCCCGGTCCCGTGCACGGTCAATGGTTTGCCGTGCACCGCCTGCTCGATGAAGGTCGGGATGACCCTGCCGTCGTCAGGCCGCATCCGCTCGCCATAGGTGTTGAAGATCCGGACGATGCCGCAGTCCAGACCCAGCTCCCTGTGATAGGCCATCACCGCCGCCTCGGCGAAGCGTTTTGCCTCGTCGTAGCAGCTGCGGGTACCGATGGGGTTGACATTGCCCCAGTAGGTCTCCGGCTGGGGATGGACCAGCGGGTCCCCGTACGTCTCAGAGGTCGAGGCCATCACGAATCGGGCCCGATCCCGCACCGCGCGGTCGAGGAGTTGCAGCGTCGCGACGGACCCCACCCGGAGAATGGCGATCGGGATACGCGCGAAGTCCACCGGGCTCGCTGGCGAGGCAAAATGCATGATCGCATCGAAGCGGTCCTCCAGCGCCGGATCCCGCGGCAGCGGCTGGCTGACGTCGGCCTCGACAAAGGCGAACCGCGGCTCGTCAGCGAGATGGGCGAGGTTCTCCTTGGCTCCGGTCACCAGGTTGTCGACCGCGACGACGCTGGCCCCCCGGCCCAGCAGCGCGTCAACGAGGTGGGAACCGACAAACCCGGCCCCCCCGGTAACCATGATCCGATGCCCCTCGCCATACTCGTGTCGCGTTGCAGTCATGAACGCAGCCTACGGGGTCCCTCACACGCCCGGAGCGATCGTCTGGAGGACCTCCGGCCCCCTGCGGTCCAGCGCGTCGCCCGCGATGTACGCGCCGGTCAGCACGGCCGCGATCGCCCACCCGAGGCCGAGCGGCAACAGTACCCAGGACAGGGCTGCCGGCAGCAGGTAGTACACGGCGATGACCGGAGCCGTCATGCCAACGGCGATACCGATCCCGACGAAGACCAGCAGGTTGCGCATGGTCGCGCCGCCGGTGGAGACCGCGAAGGGGTTGCCGGTCTGGGGCATTGGATAGGGCAGGAACACCGCAGAGAACATCCCCACCGCGAGGGAGGCTCCGAACGCAGCTGCGCCGACGCCGATCACCGCCGGGATATCCCCGCCCTCGCCTCCCGCGACGCCGATGACGACGCCCGCGACGACTAGGAGGGGAGCGGTGATGAGGGTCAGGCTGGCGCACCTCGCGCGCAGCTCCACCCTGCCCGGAACGCCAGCCAGCAGCTGGGTTGCGAACGCCAGCCCGTCAGAGCCGAAGACGTTCGCCAGTGCCAGTCCCATGACGGTCCCGACGAACAGGATGACCATCGGCAGCGGCGCCGCCCCGCCGTCCCCCGGCAGTGCCACGAGGGCCACCGGCAGGAACAGGGAAACAATGATCATTGATGCGAGGCTGGCCCGCCATCGTGGATCACGCCAGAAGTACCGCAGGTCCCTCGCGACGATGGCGGTGAACTGCCCATCCGGCAGGGACCGCAGCACAGCGGGAATGAGCGTCCGGACGGCGCCGGCCGCCGGCCCGGCCGCCCGGCCACCGGCTGGCCCTGCGGACGTGGTGCCGAGCATGGCCGACTCCAGCGTGGTCGACCACCACCAGGCCAGCAGGGCGAGGGTCGCCCCGACCATGGCAAACCGCGCGAGCGCCATCAGCCACCGGCCGTCGCTGACGTCCAGCACCGCGACCTGGGCCGCGGCCAGCGGCGTCCATCCCATGATCCGACCAGCGGTGGTGAATACGCCGGCGCCGCCCCGCTCGACAGCAGCGGTGATCGCGATCTGCAACGGTCCGATCGAGGCCGCCAGGATCGCGATCAGGATGACGGCGAGATCCCGCATCCTCCGTGACCGCAGCATGGCGGCAAACGCACTGGTCACAGCGCGGCTGCCGACGACACACACCAGCAAGGTCAGGATCGCCGCGACAGCGGCGGCAGCCGCTCCGACGGGCCCGCCCCTGATCGCCCCGCCGATGACCAGGCCGAGCGTCGCGACGAACGTCGCGACGGCTGGCACCCCGCAGCATGCGGCCACCACCATCCCCAGCGCCAGGGTGCGCCGGGGCACCGGCAGCAGGGCGAACCTGGCTGGATCGATGGTCTCGTCCACCCCGAAGAAGAGCAGGGGCAGCAGGAGCCAGCCGAGCGTCAGCACCCCGCCGGCCAGGCCGACCACCGCGATCCTCGTTGCCGCGCTACCAGCGGAGGAACCAGCCGCGAACGCCGCGAAGCCGCCGAGTGCTGCCCACAGGCCGAAGAAAATCCCGAAGAGAAAGGTCACGAGCCGCCGGGCGCTGCCCCCGCCCCGGACCCGGAGGCCATTGCGGAGCATCCGCAGTTTCAGGAACAGGAAGTGCCGGACGGCCACCGTGGCAGGGGTCGGCATCAGAGCCATGACAGCTCTCCCCCTGTGGTGGTCCTGCCACCGACCACCTCGACGAAGACAGCCTCGAGGTCGCGGTTACCCCGAACACTCTCGATCGGGCCGACTGCCTTGATCTCGCCGGAGGCGAGGATGGCGATGTGGTCGCAGAGCTTCTCGACGACCTCCATCACGTGGCTGGAAAAAATCACCGTGCCGCCGCCGGCGACATACCGTTGCAGGATGTCCCGAATCAGCGCAGCGGACACAGGATCGACCGCTTCGAACGGCTCGTCGAGCACGACCAGCCGCGGTGCGTGCAGCAGCGCGCAGGCAAGCCCCATCTTCTTTTTCATGCCGGCGGAGTAGTCGACGACCATCGTCCGGCCAGCGTCGGCCAGCCCGAGCACCTCGAGCAGCTCCGCGGCACGCTCGTCGATGACCTCGCGAGCCATTCCGCGCAGCAGGCCGGTGTAGGCCAGCAGTTCCGCCCCGGTCAGCCGGTCGAACATTCGGCCGGAGTCCGGCAGGGCGCCCAGCACGCGCTTCGCCGCGACCGGATCCGCCCAGACGTCCTTACCAAGGACATATGCCACGCCAGCGTCCGGCCGGAGCAGCCCGACGACCATGGACAGAGTTGTTGTCTTGCCCGCGCCGTTCGGGCCGAGCAATCCGAAGAACGACCCAGAGGGAACATCAAGATCAATATCGGCAACGGCCACTTTGGTGTCAAACCGCTTGACGAGACCCCGTA
>JAFGOK010000081.1 GCA_016926535.1 Micromonosporaceae bacterium
CCTCCGCGCGACGATCGCGACGTGGACGGTCCGCAGCGGGGAGGAGGCCAGCCAGGCCATCGGGGCACTCTCGGTGCTCGTGCGGCAGTCGGCGACGACCCTGGGCGTCGCCCATCCCGCAACCCTGGCACTGGAGAGCACGCTGGCAGAGCTCAGAGGCCATTCCGGCAACCCGGTCGGAGCGCAGACAGCGCTGACCTCCCTCACCCACCGCTGCGAGACGCTGTTCGGATCCAACGACCTCCGTACCCTGGAGGCCAGAAATTCGCTGGCATGGTGGCTCGCTGCCGCGGGCAGTGTCGACCCGGCCATCAGCCAGTTCCGAGCGCTGGTCCTCGACTGCCGGCAGTCGGTCGGGGTCCGGCATCCGCTGACACTCAGCGTCTCGAAGAACCTCGCCCACTGGCTGGGCGAGCAGGAGCGTCCGGCAGAAGCCGTCGCGGAGCTGGAACGAGTCCTCGGCTCTGCCAGGGTCACGTTCGGCGACCGGCACCCCGAGGTGCTGCGCATTCGTTGCCTGCTGGCCGACTCTCGCGGCCAGCAGGACCCGGTCCGGGCCTACCGCGAGCTCCACACCCTGCTGGAAGAGCAGGAACGGCTGCTTGGTGCGAAGCACCTCGATGTCCTGGCGACCCGGGCCCGCAGGGACCGGTGGGAACGGTCCTGCATGGTCCGGGTCGCCCGGCAACCGGTGTACGACCTCGATGGCCAGATCGTCGGCTACGAGCTGCTGTTCCGGGATTCCAACGGCGCGGTGTCAGCAATCCGCCGGGACGCGCGGGCGACGAGCCAGGTCATGGTCAATGCCTTCACCGACCTCAGCCTGGGGGACCTCCTCGGTGGTCAGCTCTGCTTCCTTAACGTCACCAGGGAATTTCTCGTCGGTGACCTTCCGGTACCCGTCGCACCCGATCATCTCGTCCTGGAGGTCCTCGGAAGCGTCGACCTGGCGGACCAGGAGGTCGCAGACGGTATCAGGCGGCTGGCTGACCAGGGCTATGCGATCGCCCTCGACGGGGCGGCCTGGGGCCCGTCCTGCCCTGCGGTCCTGCCGCTGGTCTCATACATCAAGCTGGACGTCACCACGACGGACCGCGAGACCGCCCGCACGATCGCCGCGGCGAGCACCGCGTGTGCTGACGTCACCCTGATCGGCCACATGATCGCCAATGACCAGGACCGGTTCGCCGCCATCGAGCTGGGATGCACCCTGTTCCAGGGCTATGCCCTGGGCCACCCGCAACTCGTCACCGGTCAGACCGTCCCCACCGCTCGCATGCGCCGCATGGAGCTGCTGGCCGAGCTGATGCGCCCGGACGAGGAGGTCGGGGTCAAGGAGGCGGCCCGGATCATTGCCTCCGATCCCGGCCTGTCCTCCCGGGTACTGAAGATGTGCAACACCGCGGAGGCGGGGCTCAGCCACAGGGTGGCCTCGATCCTCGGAGCCGTCGTGTTGCTCGGACCGCAGCGCCTGCGCGAGTGGGTCCTGCTGATGGACCTCAGCGAACTCGTCGAGGGCGACGAAGGCCGGCTCGTCACCATGATTGACTGGATCAAGCTGCATCAGATCATCGGAAAAAGTATTGAGCTCGCCGAGGAAACGGCCTTCCTCGCCGGTCTGTTCAGCGAACTCGCCGTCATGCTGCGGTGTCCCCTCCGCGACATCGTCCGCCAGTATCCGCTCGTCGAAGAGCTCGCCGAGGCAATCATCAAGCGGAAGGGCCGGCTCGGAACCCTGCTGGACATCATCTCGGGGTACCGCAGTGAGACCGTCGCGGCGCCGCCGGCCCTCAGCCCGCTCTTCGCCGATCTCGTCACCAGCTACTTGGAGGCCATGCGCTACTCGACCACGATGACCACCATCATGGCCAGCACCGCGTAGCTGGGACTGGCACCGCGTAGCTGGGACTGGCACCGCGGGCCAGGCGCGGGCATCATTCCGTCGAGTCGAGGACCCGCGCGAGCTGCGCACGGTTGCGCACGTTGAGCCGCCGATACATCCTGGTCAGGTTCGCCTCAACCGCCTTGACCGAGAGGAACAGCGTCCGGGCGATCTCCCTGTTGGTCGCCCCGGCCCGGACCAGCTCGACGATACGTCGCTCCGTCTCGGAGAGACCATGGCCACGACCGCCGTCGAGACGAGCGAGTTCCGCCCTGGATGCCTCAAGCCAGGGAATCGCCTCGGCCTGGGCAAACCGCCGGATCGCCTTTTCCAGGGCGGCCCTCGCGGCCCCGCGGCGATGCGCCCGGCGTTCCAGCCCACCGAGCACCTGGTACGCGCGGGCGATCTCCAGCGGGTACGGGTGATCAGCCCAGCGAGTGATGGCCTGCCCGAGGGCCTCCGCTCCGTCGCGCGCCCGACCGGTGGCCGCTGTCACCAGCGCGCCAGCTCTGGCCAGGCCGAGCAGCGCCACCTGACGCCCGAGGTCAATCGCGCAGCTGGTCACCTCTGCCAGCACGGTCTCGGCCTCGTTCCGCGCGCCAGAGGCGACCAGCGCCTCGATATAGTCGGCATGCCACAGCACCTGGCCCGGATCGATCCGCCCCAGCTGATGGGAGGTCTCGTAGGCCTGGCGCATCTGTTCCACTGCCCCGTGTGGATCGCCGAGCAGGAGTTTGATCATGCCGCCAGTCGTGTACGCGTGCCGGATCCACCCCTCGTCTCCCGCGGCCTGGCAGGCGACCGTCGCCCGCTCGACGTACTCCAGGGCGCGGGCGGGACTCCCTCCATTGAGCTCCGCCATCGCCAGTACCAGCTGGCCCGGCCCGGGGGAGGCCATGACGTCCTCGAACAGGCGGGCGCATTCCCCTGCGACGACCAGCGCCTCGGCGCACCGGCCAGCTCGCTGGAACACCCCTGCGACCGACACCAGGGTCGCGGCGATCTCTCTGACAGCCCCAGATCGGACCACCTCGGCGTGCAGGGCGGTCACGCGTTCAACCGCTGTCGCGACATCTCCTCGGAACAGTGGGCTCATCGCCGCGGCCTGGCGCGCCGAGACCACCCCCGGGGTCAACGGCAGGCTCCGAGCGAGCTGACCGGAACGCTCCAGCAGGTCGTCCCGCTGCGATCCGATCAGCATGCTCCCTCGCCAGGTCAGGATCTCCACGAGCAGACCGATGTCGTGGCACTCCTCGGCCATCGCCTCCGCCCGCTTGGATTCCGAAAGCGCGCTCTCCTGATCGCCGTCGTAGTACGACTTGGCCGCTTGGTGCATCCACAGCCGTGCGGCGAGATCTGGGTGGTCGTTCGCCTCGGCGAGGGCCGCGACCAGCAGCGGCCCGATGCCAGAGCAGTCCTCACCCGCCATCTCAATCAGGAGCAGTCTCGCGCCAATGCGCACCCGCGCGTCTGCCGACAGAGCTAGGGCAGCGTTGGCGTGCCGGGTCGCTTCGGCGAGCGCTCCGACACCGAGGGCGTGGCGCGCCGCGTCGAGCCACCGGGCGGCGGCAGCCGCACCATCGCCGTCTGGGGTGCGCTCGGCTGCCAACTGTGCCAGGTCGGCGGCTGCCGCCGGGGCGCCCCGCAGCCGGGCGGCCTCCGCCGCCTCTGTGAGCGATCGCGCAAGCAACTCGTCCGGCTCGCGCATGGCGATGGCGAGGTGCCTGGCCCGCTCGACCGGGTCCGAGACCACCTCCGCAAGTGCCGCGTGGGCGGCCCTGCGGTCGGAGTCCACGGCATCCGCATACACCATCTCGCACAGCAGCGGATGGCTGAACCGCATCGCCCCGTCGAAGTCACGCACCAGGATGCCCGCCCGGATGGCCTCCAACTCTCCTTCAACGGCCGCCCCGCAGCGTTGGAGCAGTGCGACGCTTGGCCTGGCGGCAGCCGCTGCCAGCAGGAGGATCGGCCGCTCCCGCTCCGGCAGGGTCGCGATCCTGGCCGACAGCAGGCCCCGCAGGCGGTCCGGGACCGGCAGGGGGGCCATCGGCCGGGTGGGACCGGGCCGCTCGCAGAAGGCACGGCCAAGCTCCATCGCGTACAGAGGATTGCCGCTGCTGGCGAGGAAGACGCGCTGGGCATCGCGGCGGGTCAACCGGCCCCGGAACCGATCGCGCAGTAGATCGGCGACCTCTGACTCCGTCAGGGGTTCGACCACCAATTCAGTCCAGGGCTGCGGGCACAGCGCACCCCGCTCCGCCGTCATCCGCCCGGAAACCCGCTCTGCCGCGACGAACCCGATCGCGCTCCCGGCGATCCGGCGCGAGACGAACCGCAGCACCCCGGCACTTGGCTCGTCGATCCACTGAAGGTCGTCGAGGACCAGCATCACTGTCCGGGTCTCGGCCAGGGTTCGGAGCACCTCCAGCACTGCCAGGCAGACCGCGAGCTGGTCATAGGGCGTGGAAGGCAGGACGGACCGCAGCAGCGCGCCGTCGATCGCCCCCCGCAGGTGGGCAGGGAGGGTGTCGAAGATCGCCTCTGGCACCCCGTCGAACAGATCGATCAGCGCGAGGTACGGCAGCTCCGCCTCGGCCTCAGCGGCCGAGCATCGCAGCACGACCTCAGCAGTCGACCTGGAGGCCAACGTATCGAGAATAGTCGATTTACCGATGCCGGGAGGACCAACCAGCACGACACCATGTCCAGCGGCCAGGGCAGCCCCGGCGCGGGCAAGCAGCTCGGCCCGGCCAACGGGCTGCCGAGTCTTCACCACGCAGAGAGTCTGCCCTGCCGATGCCCGCCATGCAAAATCGCGACTCGCGTCGATCCGGCCACCGGCAGGGCAGCCCCGCTCACGCTCCCCGAAGAATCGCTCCACACCGCTCGGTCGCCCTGGCGATGGCGGCGTCGCGGGCGGTCACCGCCTCCTGGGCGGTCAGTGTCCGGTCACCCGCCCGGAACGCCAGCTTGTACGCCAGGGACTTCCGCCCGGCGCCCAGCTGCTCCCCGGCGTACACGTCAAACAGCCGCACCGATTCCAGCAGGTCACCCGCCCCCTCTGCGATCGCGTGCTGGACGGCGATCGCGGGAGTCCCCGCATCGACCACCAGGGCGAGGTCGATCAGCGCCGGTGGGAAGGACGAGACCCGGGGGGCCGTCACCGGATCCGGCAGCGGGAGCGCGTCCAGGTTGAGCTCCATGGCGCAGGTCCTCCTGGGCAGGTCCATGGCCGAGCAGACCGCCGGGTGCAACTCCCCGGCATGCCCGAGGAGCACCCCGTCGCAGGACAGGGCAGCGCATCGCCCAGGATGCCACGGCTGGTACGCGGCGGACCGGACTGTCACCGCCGCCGCCCCCAGTTCCGGAAGGGCCGTTGCGACGACGAGCGTGGCCGCCTCGACGGCGTCCGCCCAGTCGGCCACCCGGCCACCGCCGAGCCAGCCCGCCGGCTCAATCTCACCGGCGAGCACCGCCGCGACGTGCCACGGCTGATCCGGAACGAGTTCCCCGGCCAGTGCCAGATCCGCGTCGGAGGGCCTGCGCTCGACGGGCAGCACTGGCGGGGCTCCCTCCGCCCTGGCGGCCGGATAGAACACTCGCCCGATCTCGAACAGTGCCACGTCCCGCTGTCCCCGCCCGGTGTTCCTGCGCAGCGTCGCCAGCAGCGGGGGCAGCAGCGTCGTCCGCATCGCCGGCTCGGTCTCGGCGATGGGGTTGCGCAGCCGCACCAGCCGCCTGCGCTGGTCGTCGGCTGGGATGCCGAGGGCGTCGAGCGCTGCCTCCCCGATGAAGGGATAGCACAGCACCTCGTAGCACCCGGCCTCCGCCAGCGCCCGGCCGACCGACCGGCGACGCCGCTGGCCCGGGGTCAGCCCGCGCCCCGGCGGAGCGGTGGGCAGCTGGCTCGGCACCCGGTCATAGCCGTCGAGCCGGACAACCTCCTCGACGAGATCGGCGGGATCGGTCAGGTCCGGTCGCCAGCTCGGAGGGGTGACCGTCAGCCGCGCCTCGCCCTCGACCTGGCAGCCGATAGAGGTCAGTACCTCGGCGACCCGGGCTGCCGAGTAGGGGACGCCGACGATCCGGGTCGGCAGGTCGGCCGCCAGAATGACCTGGTTGGCCCTTGGCGGAGCGTCGAAGTCGAGGACATCGGCATCAACCGTCCCGCCGCCGTACTCGGTCAGCAGGCGCACGGCCATCTCCAGAGCGGGCAGGCACAGCTCCCGGTCGACCCCGCGCTCCCAGCGCTTCGCCGCCTCGCTGGACAGCCTGTGCCGCCGGCAGGTCCTGGCGACCATGACCGGATCCCAGTGGGCCGCCTCGAAGAGCACCTCTGTGGTGTCGGGCCGCACCTCCGAGGTCTGACCGCCCATGACGGCCGCAAGGGACACCGGAGTCCCCTCCGCGAGCGGGTTGGCGATGCCGGTGTCGCAAATGACCATATCCTCCGGGTCGAGCACCCGATCGACCCCATCCAGGGTCGTCATGGTCTCCCCGGTAACGGCCCGCCGGACGACCAGGCCACCCCGCAGTGAGGCCAGGTCGAAGGCGTGCATCGGCTGGCCCAGCTCGACCATGATGTAGTTGGTGATGTCGACAGCCAGGGAAATCGACCGGATCCCCGCGACGGCCAGCCGCTGCCGCATCCAGGATGGGCTCGGCGCCGCAGGGTCGGTCCCCCGGACGATCCTGGCGGCAAACCGGTCGCAGCCTGCCGGGTCGTCGACCTGGACCGGGTACGCCGGCCTGATCGTGCCGCGGGCCGGCGCTACGGTCCCGGCCGGATCGCGGAAGGGGACCCCGAGGGAGTGCGAGAGCTCGCGGGCGACCCCCCGGGCAGAGAGGCAGTACCCGCGGTCGGGGGTGACCGCCAGTTCCACGACGAGATCGTCCAGCCCGAGCAGGGACCGGGCGTCGGTGCCGGGATCGGCGCATCCGGCCGGCAGCACGATGATGCCGTCGTGGTTGTCGCTGACGCCCAGCTCCCGCTCTGAGCAGATCATGCCTTCTGACATCCGCCCGTAGGTCTTGCGCGCTGAGATGGCGAAGTCCCCCGGCAGAACGGCCCCCGGCAGAACGACCGGCACGAGATCGCCGACGGCGAAGTTCTGCGCGCCGCAGATGATGCTGCTCGGGGTGCCGTCCGCCCGAGCGGCGGTCCCGACGTCCACCGTGCAGTGCCGGATCGACTTCTTGACCTTCGGAACGAGCTCGATGGACAGCACCCGGCCGACGACCAGCGAACCGGTGACCGTCGTCGACCGGTCGACGATCTCCTCGACCTCCAGGCCCACCCGGACCAGGGCAGCCTCCAGCTCGGCCACGGTCAGCCCATGGTCGATCGCGACGTGCTCGCGCAGCCAGGACAGCGAAACCCTCATGGCTCTCAGACCTCCATCCCGAACGCGCTGGTGAACCGCACATCGCCCTCGACCATGTCGCGCATGTCCGTCGCAGCGTGGCGGAACATCAGGGTCCGCTCGATCCCCATCCCGAACGCGAACCCCGAATACTCCTCCGGATCGATCCCACATGCCCGGAGAACCCGCGGGTTGACCATGCCGCAGCCGCCCCACTCAATCCAGCGGGCTCCCCCCTTGGCCTGCGGGAACCAGACGTCCAGCTCCGCTGAGGGCTCCGTGAAGGGGAAGTACGACGGCCGCAGCCGGGTGCTGGCCTGGGAGCCGAACATGGCCTTGGCCATGTGGTCCAGCGTGCCCTTGAGATGGGCCATGGTGATGCCGCGGTCCACAACGAGGCCTTCGACCTGGTGGAAGACCGGGGTGTGGGTGGCATCCAGCTCGTCGGTCCGGTAGGTACGCCCGGGACAGACGATGTAGATCGGAGGCTTCCTGGTGGTCATGACCCGGGCCTGGGCCGGTGAGGTGTGTGTCCGCAGCACGAGGCCAGGAGCCTCCGTGAAGAACGTGTCCATCATGGTGCGCGCTGGGTGGTCCGGCGCGAGGTTGAGCGCGTCGAAGTTGTACCACTCCAGCTCGACCTCCGGGCCCTCAGCGACCTCGTACCCCATCGCGACGAAGGTGTCGGCGATCAGGTCGGCCAGGGTGGTCAGCGGATGCCGGGCTCCCCGCGCCCGGCGCGCGGTCGGCAGGGTGACATCGACGGTCTCCTCGATCAGAACCCGCTGCTCCCGCTCCGCGACCAGCTCCGCGTTCCGCGCGTCGTAGGCGGCCTGGATCGCACACCGGGCCGCGTTGACCCGCTTGCCTGCCTCGGCCTTGGCCGGGCCGGGCAGGGAGCCGATGGCCCTTCGGGCGAGAGGGACGGGAGCGCGGTCCCCCAGGTGCAGGTGGCGCATCGCGACCAGCGCGTCAAGATCTACGGCGGCGGCAAAGGCTTTCTCCGCGCAGGCGACCGCATCATCGAGCGCGGCCTGGCTCAGCAGGGAAGCCTGCGCCGCCTCGTCTGAAGCGGGATCCCGCCGGCTGGGCTGGTCCCCCTGATCGGGCTGGTCCCCCCTGTTGGGCTGGTTGCGCCCAGAATGGTTTCTCATGCTCATCCCCACGGTGGCAATAACCGGAACAGTCTAGACAGGGCAAATCCGTGCGGCTGTGCCGCGGCCCGCCAGTGGAATCTGAGCGCCGGGTTACCAGACCCGTAGCCCGCCAGAACTGGCGGGCCAGATAAACCGACACCTCTGCCACATCACCGGTCGGCCTCCGTTGAGCCGTCTCGTGCTGGGGTACCGCACTGCGCTCGTGCGGAAGTGTACAGACAAACGGCTGCTGCCGCAGCCAGGTTGAGGCTCTCCGCCCGACCGTGGATCGGGACCATCACGCGGCTGTCCGCCGCCTTGGCCACTGCCGTGGGCAGGCCGTGGGCTTCGGAGCCGAACAACCACGCCGTCGGCGCAGCGAGATCCCCCCGTGCCGCCACGAGATCGAGGTTCTCCGCGTCCCGGAGATGGGCCGCTGAGGTTCGAAGCCCCGCGTGCCGCAAGGCGCTCACGACCACGAATGGATCCGCGGCGATGACCAGGTCCAGATGGAACACGCTGCCGGCCGAGGCCCGGACGCACTTGCCGTTGTACGGATCGACCGAGTCCCCAACGAACACGACGCTCCCGGCGCCGGCGGCATCAGCGGTGCGCAGCACCGTACCCGCGTTGCCGGGGTCCCTGATGTCGACTAGGACCGCCACGAGCCGCGGCCGGGATGCCAGCGCCAGCTCCAGCCCGACGTCCCGGTGCCGGCACACGGCGACGATGCCCTGCGGGTGCACCGTCTCGGTCAGGGAGGCCAGGGCATCCGCCCTGACGCGGGAGCAGCGCACCCCAGCCGACTCCGCTGCCCGGGTCAGCTCAGCGTGGCGATCGAGGGTCTCGGGGGTCACGAACAGCTCGATGGCGGCTTGGGCGCAGAGCGCCTCTCGGACCGCCTGCGGGCCCTCCGCAAGAAACCGCCGTGCCTCGGCCCTGCCTCGGTGGGTCAGCAGCTTGCGAGCAGCGACGACCCGGGGGGTGCGCGGTGTGTGCACCGGCTCCGCCCCGGGTCGATCCTGGCCTGTCCCCCTGTATCTGGGAATCAAGCAGCGATCCGTCAGGCCGTTGCCGTGGCTTCGGCCGCGGCAGCAGCGGCGGCGACCGCCTGGCGCGCGACCGTGACCAGCGAGGCGAAGGCCGCCTCATCGTGGACGGCCAGCTCCGCCAGAATCTTGCGGTCGACCTCGATGCCAGCGAGCTTGAGCCCCTGGATCAGGCGGTTGTAGGTCATGCCGTTGGCGCGGGCCGCCGCATTGATCCGTGTGATCCACAGCTGGCGGAAGTCGCCCTTGCGGTCTCGACGGTCCCGATAGGCGTACTGCATCGAATGCAGTACCTGCTCCTTGGCCTTGCGGTACAGCCTCGACCGCTGGCCACGGTATCCGCTCGCCGTCTCCAACATCGTGCGGCGCTTCTTCTGGGCGTTGACCGCCCGCTTGACGCGTGCCACGGTTCGTACTCCTCGTCAGCAACCACCCAGTGCGGGGTGGTCCAGGTTTGTCTCAGACCGGCGAGAGCCGGTTTCATGGTGCGCCTCAGACCCACCCGCTCCCCGGGCGATCTGTGGGGTGAACTATCACCGGTCAACGAGGACCGGTCTGCTGGACGACGATCGGGCGCACCCGGCGTCGGCTGCTATTCGGCGATCAGCGAGCGAGCAGCCGCCTGACCCGTCGCTGGTTGGCCTTGGCGACCTCGACGATCCCGGTCATTCGACGGGTACGGGTGGACGGCTTCACCTCAAGCTTGTGGCGCTTGCCGGACTGCTCCGAGACGATCCGACCGCTGCCGGTGAACCGGACCCGCTTCCCCATCCCCGTGTGGCTCTTCATCTTCGGCATCGAACCGTGTCTCCCCTACTGTGTGCCAGCGGCGCCGTTGGCGACGCCTGCCGGCTCTGCCGGCTCA
>JAFGOK010000082.1 GCA_016926535.1 Micromonosporaceae bacterium
GCGGGCCCTGACCGTCTGCGGGTGATCGGACCGGCGCGCAGCACCCGTGCCGGTCATCTTGTCATGCGTCATAACGAGACCAGTCCACGATGGGGAGGGCGGGTATGCCACCGCGTCCGACGCCGGAAGCAGGCCCAAACCTGCGAGCATGGCAGCGTCGAGCGCTTGTGGAGTACCTGCGCCGGAGGGACGAGGATTTCCTGGCCGTCGCGACCCCTGGTGCGGGCAAGACGACCTTCGCGCTGCGGATCGCTGCGGAGTTGCTGGCGGACGGCACCGTGGATGCGGTGACGGTCGTCGCCCCGACTGAGCACCTCAAGAACCAGTGGGCCGCGGCCGCCAGCCGGATCGGCATCGAGCTCGACGCGGAGTTCCGGAACGCCGACGTGCATACCTCCCGGGACTTCCATGGCGCGGTGCTGACCTACGCGCAGGTGGGTATGGCGCCCCACGTGCACCGCAGGCGGACGATGGCTCGCCGGACCCTCGTCATCCTCGACGAGATCCACCATGCCGGTGATTCCCGCTCCTGGGGCGATGGCGTCCGGGCCGCCTTCGAGCCAGCGGTCCGGCGGCTGGCCCTGACCGGGACCCCGTTCCGGTCCGACGAGCATCCGATTCCGTTTGTCACCTATGAGCGCTGCTCGGATGGGTTGATGCGATCGCGGGCCGACACGGTGTACGGGTACCCCGACGCACTCGGCGATGGCGTCGTCCGGCCGGTGATCTTTCTGGCCTACTCTGGGGAAACCCGGTGGCGGACCTCCGCTGGGGACGAGCTGTCCGCCCGGCTCGGTGAGCCCATGACGCAGGATCTCATCGCCCAGGCCTGGCGAACGGCGCTCGACCCGACTGGCGACTGGATTCCCCAGGTCATCAGAGCGGCGGATGCTCGCCTCCAGGTGGTTCGTTCTGGGGGAATGGCTGATGCGGCTGGCCTGGTCATCGCGAGCGATCAGCAGGCGGCTCGCTCGTACGCGAAACTCATCGAACGGGTGACCGGAGCGCGCGCTGTGGTCGTGCTCTCGGACGACGCGGGGGCGTCGGCGAGGATCGCCCAGTTCGCCGACTCGACGGATCGGTGGATGGTCGCCGTCCGGATGGTGTCCGAGGGGGTCGACCTCCCGAGACTCGCCGTTGGCGTCTATGCGACCAGTGCCTCGACCCCGCTCTACTTCGCCCAGGCCATTGGGCGGTTCGTCCGGGCCAGGCAGCAGGGAGAGACCGCGACGGTGTTTCTGCCGAGCGTTCCGCACCTGCTCGAACTGGCCAGCGAGATGGAGGCTCAGCGTGATCATGTCCTCGGCCGAAGCAAGGGCGAGGACGGGTTCGACGACGAATTGCTGGCGCGGGCACAGCGGGACGAGAAGGCCAGCGGGGAGCTGGAACGGCGGTTCGAGGCACTGTCCGCGACGGCGGAGCTCGATCAGGTGATCTTCGACGGGGCATCCTTTGGAACCCCGGTCCAAGCCGGTACCCCGGAGGAAGAGGAATACCTCGGGCTGCCCGGTCTGCTGACACCAGGGCAGGTCGCCGCGCTGCTGTCGAAGCGCCAGGCAGAGCAGGTCGCCTCACAGCGGCGCCGGGGCGGAGCACCCGACGGGACTGCGGCCGCCGAGCCCAACGTCCGCCCGCGGACCGCTGGCGAGCGGCGGATCCACTTGCGCAAGCAGCTGAATGTGCTGGTGGCAGTGCACCACCACAAGACGAACCTGCCGCACGGCAAGATCCATGCGGAGCTACGGAGGCTCTGTGGCGGGCCGCCCAGCGCCCAGGCCACGATCGAGCAGCTCGAAGAGCGGATCGCCGCCATCGAGACGCTGCGCTGACCCCTGCCGCGGTGGCTTCTGCCGCGGTAGCCCCGGCCGCGGTGACCGGCTGGCCAGGCCAGGCTCACATGCAGCGAGATCGGGAGTGTCACATTTCAGTCAATAGCCCAGAATGTGAGACTCCCGACCCCTGCGAATGGGTAGTCATTCAGACACTGGAGTGCTAGTTCGTGCCGCGCCAGGTGAAGTCGGGCGCGGTTGCGACGTCGATGGCGATCTTCACCAGCCGTTCCGCGTACTTGTTGGCGTGATGTCCACAAAAGACCAGCTCGCCGCCTCCGGCGAGCAGGATCCTGAGCTTGCCAGCCGCATTGCAGCGGTCACACCGCTCATCGGCAGCGGGGGGTGCCACCGTTTCCGGCGGCGGCATGAGAGTCGGGGTCACTGCCTGCCTCCTCTGGTCGTCACCGACAAGCGCATCGTGCTCTTCTCACCCACACATCGTCCAACATCCCCACCCAAGCATCCGTTCCCAGACCACTGATGGACCGCCGTCACAGTCTCGGCGATCTGTGCCGTGCCATATTCGTAGCGTGTCGCAGCGGCTGCGGCAAGTGTCGTTCGGCCGAGACCTTCAATCCAGTCATGACAGCCGGGCTTGATCCGGCGCAGCCTGCCAGTAGATCCACGAGACACGCCCTAGTCGAGGTAGTCCCGTAGGACCTGAGACCGGGAGGGGTGCCGCAGCTTCGACATGGTCTTCGACTCGATCTGCCGGATGCGCTCTCGGGTGACCCCGTAGACCTGGCCGATCTCGTCGAGGGTCCGCGGCTGGCCATCGGTCAGGCCGAACCGGAGGCGGACAACCCCGGCCTCTCGTTCGGACAGCGTCTGGAGCACCTGCTGGAGTTGATCCTGGAGCAGTGAGAACGAGACGGCGTCGACCGCGACGACGGCCTCGGAGTCCTCGATGAAGTCACCGAGTTGGCTGTCGCCCTCGTCGCCGATGGTCTGATCCAGCGAGATGGGCTCTCTGGCGTACTGCTGGATCTCCAGCACCTTCTCCGGAGTAATGTCCATCTCCTTGGCCAGTTCCTCTGGCGTCGGCTCTCTGCCGAGATCCTGGAGCAGCTCTCGCTGGATTCGCCCGAGCTTGTTGATCACCTCGACCATGTGGACCGGGATGCGGATGGTCCGCGCCTGGTCCGCCATGGCCCGGGTGATGGCCTGGCGAATCCACCACGTCGCGTAGGTCGAGAACTTGTAGCCCTTGGTGTAGTCGAACTTCTCGACGGCGCGGATCAGGCC
This sequence comes from Micromonosporaceae bacterium, assembly GCA_016926535.1. GTDB lineage: Bacteria > Actinomycetota > Actinomycetes > Mycobacteriales > Micromonosporaceae > JABDRL01. The sequence goes on from JAFGOK010000082.1 coordinate 3,078, forward strand.
GAGATTGCCTTCCTGGATCAGGTCGAGGAACGCCATGCCCCGACCCGTGTACCGCTTGGCAAGGCTGACGACGAGCCGCAGGTTGGCCTCCAGCAGGTGGTTCTTGGCCCGCTCGCCGTCCCGCGAGATCCACAGGAAGTCGCGGTGGAGCTGGGTCGGCATGGGCTCCCGCTTCTCGTCCGCCACGCGCAGCCGTTCCGCTGCGTAGAGGCCGGCCTCGATTCGTTTGGCGAGCTCGACCTCCTGCTCCGCGTTGAGGAGTGGCACCTTGCCGATCTGCTTGAGGTACGCACGGACCGAGTCGGCGGAGGCGGTGAGCTCCGCGTCGCGACGCGCCTGCTTGAGGGCCTCCGACTCATCGTCATCCCAGTCGAAGTCCTCCTCGGCGTCGGACTCGGCGGCCCGTGCCAGCTCCGCTGGCTCGTCGGTTGGGATGTCCTCGACGCTGGCGGCCAGAGCCTCCGCGTCCAGCTCCCCCTCCTCCGGGCCTTGCTGGCCCGGCACCTGAGTGGCGACGCCGGTGCCCTTGCCCTTGGCGGCTTTGCCCTTGGCGGACTCTCCGGCGGCCTTCGCCGTCTTGGAGGCCTTCGGCGCCTTGGCGGGTTTCTCGGCTGCGGCGCCTGCCTCGGTCGGCTCGGTCTTGCCCCGGGATGCCTTCGCAGGCTTCGCTGGGCCGCCTGCCGCGGCCCTCTGTAGCCGGCTGGGGGACGTTTGGCCGGTGCCGGGGGTGCCAGCCTTGCCGGCCCGAGGTTGGTCGGCCCTGACCATCTCAGGGGCGTCAGATGCGGGTTTCGGTGAACCACCGCCAGTGGCGTCGAATGAGGTCACCTCAACCGGCGCTCTGCCACGGGCGGATGAGGCCTTGGCCGTCGCGGCCTTGGATGCTGGAGTTGAGGCCCTCGCTGCGGACAC
>JAFGOK010000083.1 GCA_016926535.1 Micromonosporaceae bacterium
ACCACCATCTTCGGCGACCCGAACCATCGACGAACACAGGTCGCATGATCCGTAACGTCGGTCCGTCCACTCTCAGCCTCCTGGATGGCGCCCGAACCAGGGCCCCGGCCGCATGAATCCACGAAGTTGTTTACTGGAATAGTGACTGAAAAACAATGAAGTCGCCCATTAGGGTGTCTTATCGTATTTCGTAACAGCAGTGAATCCTTGCAGTTGACACAACGAGTCGGCGGGCTGGAGGGAACGCCTGGATGCTGATATCCGGGTAGGGCATTCGAAATATTCTTTTAACGTATCAAATGGTAATTCATAGTAAAATTGCTGCGGCGATCGTGGAGTGGTGACCCGAGTCGTCGCGGAACTTCCATCACCGGGGGTGAGGTGGGCTGGGTTTCGCCGTGGGGTCGACCTGATGGTGTGGCAGTGGCCTGGGCAATCGCCGTACGGTTGGCCTCCCGAGCCAAAGATTGAAGGAGATCACATCCGTGAGCGTCTCCAGTGGAACACACCCCAACCCTCGGCGCCGGGCCGGCGTCACTCGCCTGGTCGCTGGGGCGACGGTCGCCGTCGTCGCGGGGGCGACGACCGTGCTTGGTCAGCACCTCGCCCAGGCTGAGACCGTACCGCCTTCCGCCGCCCCGATCGCGGCAGCCGTTCCGGCCAGCGACTGGCTGCACGTGGAGGGCAATCAGATCGTTGACGAGGCCGGCAATCCGGTCTGGCTGACCGGAGCCAACTGGTTCGGTTTCAACGCCTCAGAGCGGGTGTTCCATGGCCTGTGGTCTGGGAACATCACCACGATCACCCAGCAGATGGCAGCGCGGGGTATCAATCTCGTCCGGGTCCCGATCTCGACCCAGCTCCTGCTGGAGTGGAAGGCCGGCACTTTTACCACAGCCAATGTCAATACATACGTCAATCCGGAGCTTTCCGGCATGAACAGCTTGGAGATCTTCGACTACTGGCTGGGGCTGTGCGAGCGGTACGGGCTGAAAGTCATGCTCGACGTGCACAGCGCCGAAGCTGACAATTCTGGGCATGTCGCCCCGATGTGGTATAAGGGTTCGATCACGCCAGAACTGTTCTACCAGGGCTGGGAGTGGGTCGCGGCCCGGTACAAGAGCAACGACACGATCGTCGCCATGGACCTGGAGAATGAGCCGCACGGCAAGATGGCGGAGCAGCCGCGGGCCAAGTGGGATGGTTCCACCGATGTCGACAACTGGAAGTACGCGGCCGAGACCGCAGCAAAGCGCATCCTGGCCGTCAACCCCAACGTGCTCGTGGTCGTCGAGGGCATCGAGATCTACCCCCGCAGCGGCGTGAGCTGGTCGTCCACAGCGGAGAGCGACTACTACTTCAACTGGTGGGGCGGCAACCTGCGGGGGGTCCGGGACCATCCCATCGAGCTGGGGGCCAACGCCGACCAGCTGGTCTATTCCCCGCACGACTACGGCCCGCTGGTCTACGAGCAGCCGTGGTTCCAGAAGTCCTTCGACAAGGCGACGCTGACCGACGACGTGTGGCGGCCGAACTGGCTGTACCTCCACGAGAGCGGTACGGCTCCGCTGCTGATCGGCGAGTGGGGCGGGCGGCTCGGCCAAGACGACCGCCAAGACCAGTGGATGACCGCTCTGCGCGATCTCATCGCCCAGTACCAGCTCCACCAGACCTTCTGGTGCCTCAACCCGAACTCCGGTGACACCGGAGGACTGCTGCTCGACGACTGGGCGACCTGGGACGAGGAGAAGTACGCGCTGCTCAAGGGTGCCTTGTGGCAGCACAACGGCAAATTCGTCAGCCTGGACCACCAGGTGCCTCTGGGCGGGGCAGGGGTGACGACCAGCATCACCCTCGCAGAGCGCTACAGCGGCGGGGCGGGCGGCGGCGACACGACGGCTCCCACCGTTCCGGGGACGCCGATCGCCAGTGAGGTCACCGCGACGACCGTCCAGCTCTCCTGGAGCGCCTCGACCGACGACACCGGGGTCACCGCGTACGACGTGCTCCGCGCGACTGGCGGCGGCACGGCGAGTGTCGTTGCGACTGTCTCCGGGACGAGCTACCCGACCAGAGGGCTCAGCGGTGCAACGACCTACACCTTCAGTGTCCGGGCGCGAGACGCTGCGGGGAATGTCTCCGCCGCCTCGGCCCCAGTCACCGTGACGACGGAGTCCGGGGGCGGTGACAACGGCTGCTCCGCGGCGTACAAAGTGACGAATTCCTGGGCCGGGGGATTCATGGGCGAGGTCGTGGTGACCAACATCAGCACCGCGACCATTGGCGGCTGGAAGGTCACCTGGACCAATCAGCCCGGGACCTCGATCGATTCACTGTGGAACGGCACGATGACCGTTGCCGGGTCAGAGGTCACGGTGATCAACGCCTCGCACAACGGGACCCTCGCTGCGGGCTCCACGACGACCTTCGGATTCGTCGGTACTGGGGCCAGCACGGCGCCGGACATCATGAGCTGCCTGGCATCAGGCTGAACCGTCGACGGGAAGGGTTTTCGGCGCCTCTGGCGCCGAAAACCCACCCACCCTGCGAGTGCCTTCCGCGCTCAGCCAGCCGGCGCGATGATGACTTTGATCCCGGAACGGGTGGTCGCCGCGGCGAATGCCTCATCGGCCCGGTCCAGTGGGTACCAGTCGGTGACCAGGGTGCTGACGTCGATCATGCCGCGTTCCGCCAGCCGGATCGCTCGGGGGTATGCCCGGTGCATTCGCCGGGAGATGGCGAGGGTCAGCCCCTTGCGCCGGGCAAGTGCTGCGGGGAAGGCCGTCCGGTCATCTGCTGGGATTCCGACCCCGACGACCCGCCCTCCGGGGCGAGCCGCGATCATGGCGGTGTGGAGGGCTTCGGACGGGCCTGCGACCTCAAAGGCGACATCAACCCCCCTGCCGCAGGCGTCCGCCCAGAACTCTGGCTGGCTCGCCTCACCTGGGCCGACGGCCTGGTCGGCACCGAGCCGGTGGGCCGCTTCCCGGCGATGGACCAGCGGCTCCACCGCGATGACCTCGGTCGCCCCCGCCACCCTGGCAGCCTGGACCAGCAGCAGCCCGATCGGGCCGCAGCCGATGATGGCCACGCGCGACCCGATCCGCATTCGGCCGAGGTCGAGGGCGTGGAGGGCGACTCCGAGCGGTTCGAGCATGGCCCCGTCCGCGTCGGAGAGGGTCGCGGGCAGTGGATGCAGGAGCTCCGAGGGCCAGGGCATGAACGGCCGCAATCCGCCGTCGAGGTCGCTGTGGCCGGCGAACCGGACCGCCGGGCAGAGGTGGCCGTCACCCTCTGCGCAGGTTTCGCAGGCGCCGCAGGGAATCGCCGGGTCCACCGCGACCCGCTGGCCGTGGCGCGGCCCGCCTTCGATGATGCCGGCGATCTCGTGGCCGGGCACCAGCGGCCGGGTCAGCTGCGCGTCGCCGATCCCGGCCTCGGAGTACCAGTGCAGATCCGATCCGCACAGCCCAACTGCGGTAACCCGGACGAGGTCCATCCCCGGCGCTGGGACATAGACGGGTTCCTCCAGTAGGCGGAGATCGGCGATACCGTGCAGGCGGGCTACCCGCATGCTGCTCGTACTGCTCGTACTGCTCGGGCGTGCGGTCCCGGTCACGGGTGGACCGGGCCTGGCGGGACGGCGGTGATCGCGTTGTCGATCTCCTCGAAGAGCC
>JAFGOK010000500.1 GCA_016926535.1 Micromonosporaceae bacterium
GAAACGCTGGAACCAGATCATGACGATCGCCCGGGAAGCCGCAGAGCACGGCTGGTGGGAGAAGTTCGCCGACGAGATGGGCCCCCGTCAGGCGCTGTACGCCAACCTGGAGGCTGGCGCCCGCAGCATCTGCGAGTACCAGATGACCCTGCTACCGGGGCTGCTGCAGATCCCGACGTTCACCGAGCACCGGGCCCGCGCCGACCGGGCAACCTACCCCGAACCCTTCGACCCGGCACGATCCTTGGAGGCCCGCGCCGCCCGGCAGCGGGTGCTGGAGCGCCCCGGCGGCCCGTCCTATGAGGTCATCATCGACGAGTTGGCGGTGCGCCGGCACGCCGTTCCGGCCTCGACGGTCGCCACCCAGCTCAACCACATCATCGATGCAGGCCACGACCGGCCGAAGATCACCATCAAGGTGCTGCGGATGGACGCCCGGATCGCCGGGCACGCCATCCCGAGGTCGTCGTTCTACACCTACCGGTACCCCGATCCGAAGGACCCGGTCGTGGTCGCCGTGGACACCGTCACCTCGGACCTGGTCTTCACCGAACCGGGCGAGGTCGGCCTCTACCTGACCCTGTACCAGCGGCTGCATGATGCCGCGCTCAGCCCCGCCGACAGCCTGGACTTCCTGGCAGGAGTGGCACAGGGACTCCCCGACGAGATAGGACACCCACGATGAACCAGAACCCCGCAACCCCCGATTCCGCAGCCTTCGACCGGCCGGTGTTCACCGGATGGCGCAAGTCCCGCCGCAGCGGCGGCGGCGACAACTGCGTCGAAGTCGCCGTCTCCGCTGGCGGACACATCGGCGTCCGCGACTCGAAAGATCGACAAGGCCCGGCGCTGGTGTTCAGTCCACAAGAGTGGGTGGCCTTCACCTCCGGCGTCCGCGACGGCGAGTTCGACCTGTGAACGCCGGTTCCTGCCCAGGTGGAGACCGGAATGAGAGTCTCGATCGGCTGTCTGCGAGCACTTTTCAACCGACCGGCGAGGGTCGACGGTGACCACACCGGTACGCAGGGCGCTGGCATCCGCACGCCATTCTGCGATGCACCTGGAGATGCGCGACAGTTACATGCTCGACGACCCAGCGTTCCTCGCTTGGCAGCAAGGGCACCGCGACGATCCCGACGATCGAGCCTCCTGGTGGCGCTCCTGGCTGGATGTGGTCGTGGAGACGACCGGCCGGGGCGTGGTGATGCGGCGGGCACGAATCGTCTCCGAGCCGATCAGCGACTACATCCGCTTCGAGTACGACGGGACGTTCGCCAACATCGCCGCTGGTGAGGACGTTCGGTGGCTACCCCGCAGGCAGACCAGGGATCTGGCGATCCCGGGCGTCGACTTCTGGGTCTTCGACAACCAGTTGGTGATCTTCAACCACTTCAGTGGGGATGGCCAGCGGGCCGAGCCCACCATGGAGCCGTGCGACGACCCAGCCGTGGTCAGCTTGTGCGCCTCGGCGTTCGAGGCCGTGTGTCAGCGGGCGATTTTGCATGCGGAGTACCACCCCATCTGATTCCGGCTGTGGGCGGTGACTCAGCTTTCCGATGCTGCGGGCTGGTGCAGCAACGCGTCTCTGGCCCGTCCGATGAGCGCTTTCGCCTTTCGGCCGAAGGCCGCTGTCTGCCGCATCCTATCGAAGGTGGCCAGGTACAGCTTGATCTCTTCGGGACGGGTGATGTCCAGGCCGGTAGTCAGGGTCTCGACCTGGACCAGGGACTCGTCGAAGATCCAGAACGCGGTCTGGGTGTGTCCGTCGAGACCGCTGGTGGCGGGGATGATGCCCAGGGACACCCGCGGGAAGCTCATGACCTCTGCGAGGCGGTCCAGCTGGTCCAGCATGGCCGGCGCGGAGGCGACCCTGCTGTAGAGGACTTGCTCTGCGAGCAGGAAGGTGAATCGTCGCTGGCCAAGACGAAGGATCCGCTGGCGGTCCATCCGGATCGCGTTGGCCGCCTTCGTGTCGTCCACGGGAACCGCCATGAGGTCGCGCCAGTGCGCCATGACCGCCATCGAGTACGCCTCGGTCTGGATCAGACCGGGAACGATCCAGTGCTCGTGTACTCGGAAGACCTTGGTGTGTTCATACAACGTGACCCAGGGCTTCTGGAGTTGGCGCAGGCCCCGGCGTGCCGTGTGACGGTAGTCGCGATAGAGCGTGTCCACGGCACGCATCTGGGCGATGAGATCGGTGGCCTGGGATTCCGTGCCGCACGCGGCGCACCATGCGCGGATGTCCGCGTCGGACAGGCTCTGGCCGCCATGCTCAACACGGGAGACCTTGGTGTAGTGGAAGCCAGTGACGTTGGCGAGTTGCCGCCCCGAGAGACCCGCATCGAGACGGATCTCCCGGAGACGGTTGCCGAATGCTTCTCGCGCTTTGTGTGCTTTGCCGGACGCGGGCATGGTTCAGGCGGGCTCGTACTCGCGGTGCGGGATGCCGATGTCCCATACCGCTTCGAAGGCAACAGAGCACAGTTCGATGTCGTGGGGATCGGTGCTGGTGGTGAAGTCGATGTTCTGGCCGTTGCCCGCGTAGTGGTGGAAGATGACCAGCCGGTGGTCGAGCATCCAGAAGTCGTTGCCGGGGAAGGCGATGGAAGACACGAGTCTGCGTGGCACCCAGCGGTGCTGCTCACCGGCGTCCTCGCCGACTCCGCTGACCATGTATCCCCAACACTGGTAGTCCGACAGCGGCTCCGAGACCACATGCGCCCGGCGCAGCGACTTGCCCTCAGCGACAAAGCGGCGAACGTCGTCACACCAGGGTTGCATGAAGGCGAGGTCATCCGACTCACCTGCCGCCCAGGCCGCCAGGTGGGGCAACTCGACCTCGGTTCCGTAGGAGTCGCGCATCTCCAGATGCACGGACTCCTGGTCGAAGTGCCGTATCGCCTCCTCGAACTCGGCGACGGTCAGGCGGGCCATCAGTCTCCTTCCGCGAAGAACGGAATCATCCTGTCTGGGATCTCGACGCAGGTCTCGCCCTCCGGGATGCCCATCTTCGCAAGCACTTCGGAGTCGGTCACGACCCAGCCCTGCACGATCCAGCTCCCCCTGTCCGTCTTGTACAAGGTCGGCGAGTTCGTCGGCGCAGAGTCCGGATCCGCTGCGATCAACCTAATCTGCATGGGTCCTCCTGTCCCGATGAGTGCGCAATGTTGCACACAATAGCCAGTGTGGCGATGGTGCACGGCGTGCGTCAATGCTCCGACCCAGTCCGATCCGGGTCCATCTGCGCCGCAGGTCGCTCGACCTGCGGTTGAATACCGCAGTCGGCGCCACACCAGCGCCCTGTCCGGGGCTGCGGGGCGATGTTCGTCGCGAATGGGATAGAGGCGAACACCGCGTTGTGACCTGCTTGACGACCATCACGGCGACCTACATACGCTCTGCAACTTCACGCAACATCGTTGTCTGTCGGGATGGGCGGTTTCTACCGTCGTGGGTACGCCCTGTCACCGACGACTCGACCATCCGTTTCCTACAGAGGGGTGCAACGGGTGGATCCGCCGGAGCATTCGACGACCAGCCCGGTTGGGGGTACCCGTTGTGCGCCGCACGTCCAGCAACCCGAACAAGGCCTTGCGACGGGCCCGGTTGCGCACCCCCGCCACGCTGGATGCGAGCCAGCCGATGTCGCGAGCGGAACTGGCTGAGGCGGCCAACCTCTGGCTGTATGAGAAGACCCGACGGGTGTACTCCATGAGCGCCAACCAGATCGGCAAGTACGAGCGCGGAGAGAACTACTGGCCGCGACCGTACTACCGGGACGCACTCCGCGCGGTCCTGCACGCGACCACCGACGCCGAACTCGGGTTTCATCCCACCCGCCGCAGCGCGGAGGAACTCCTCGACCAGCAGCATGATGAACACGACACCAGCAACCCCGAGCCGGCCCCACTCCCGATCACCGAGCGCGCGGCACCGCCGGCCGAACACGCGGCACGAGCGGCCCGAGATGCCTCGCCCCAGCCCGGGGAGGTGGAACCGATGTACCGACGCACGCTTCTTACGACGGTCCCGGCCGTCCTGGGCCTGGGTGTGCTCACCGTCGCGCTGGGCACGGAGACCACCCGCCACGACCTGGCCGCGGCCTTCGCCGATGCCTCCGACGAGCAGACGGTGCCGGGCGGGGACTGTGACGAGTGGCATGAGATTGTCCGCGAGTACGGCTACCGGTACCTGGTGGCCTCGCCCGCCGACCTGCTCGGCGACCTGAACACCGACCTGCGCACCATCCAGGCCGCCGTGCACGCCACCAGCGACGATCCGGCCCGGCGGCGCCTGTGCGGAGCTGCGGCAAGACTGGCGGTGTTCCAGGCCATGGTTCTCGGGGACCTTGGTGACCTGTACCAGGGGCGACGCTGGTGGCGCACCGCCGTCACGCTGTCCGACCGCTGCGAGGAGCGCAGCACCATGATGTGGGTCCGGGGACGTCAGATCGTGCGCGCCCAGTACGAGCAGGTGCCCGTCGCCGCCGTCCTCGACCTGGTCGAGCGGGCCGAGCCGATCGCGGCCACCGCGCCGCTGGCGTCGTGGACCGAGTTCGTCGGCGGCAAGGCCCAGGTCCTGGCGATGGCAGGGCGGGCCGAGGAGGCCCGGGCGACGCTGACGGATGTGTACCGGGTCTTCGAGCAGCAGCCCGCCGACGTCGTCGCCGACACTGGTTCGCTGCTGGGGTGGCCCATCGACCGGGTGCGCTACACCGAGTCCTACGTGTACTCCCACCTCGGTGACCTCGCCGCCGCCGACCTC
>JAFGOK010000501.1 GCA_016926535.1 Micromonosporaceae bacterium
CCGGCATTCGCGCCGCCGCCAATCTGGCCATCGGCACCCTCGTCATGATCGCGGTGCTGGCGAGCCTTCGCATCAACCGGATTCCCGACCGGTTGCCGTGGCTCCTGGTCCTCGCTGGCATGGTCCAGCTGTTCATCGCCAACGTGATCTGGCTCGCCAGGCTCAGCACGGGCGGCTCCGCCCAGTTCGGGGAGCACAACGTTGTCGTCCAGGAGACCACCGCCACCGCTGTCATACAGCTCGGAGGGTACGCGGCTCTGCTCGCGGCAAGCGTGGCGATCATCCTTCGTCACGTTCATCGCGACCCTGGCGGCGTCATCGACGCGGCGCTCATCGGCATCGGGGTGGCCCTGCCGGTGTGGGAGTTCCTGCTGCGACCGCACCTGGCGCGGCTGGACATGCCGTGGTCGTCCCATGCCGGGTCCCTCGCCCAGCAGCTGGCACTGTTCGGCATCCTCGGATCGTTGCTGCACATCGCCCAGGCGAGCGGCAGGCAGGCAACGTCCCTGCGATACCTGTTGATCGCTCTTCTGTGGACCATTGTGGGAACGCTGGACGCTCTGCTGAGTCTCGACGCGAGCGGCCGGCAGATGACCGCCCAATCCGACAGCTACTGGGGACTGGCCCTGCTGAGTCTCGGCGCCGGGGCACTTCACCCGAGCGCCGTCGTGCTGACCCAGCCCGCCGGTGAGCACAGCGCCACGCTGACTATGGCCAAGGTCGCACAGCTCGGGGTCTCCCTGCTCCTCGTTCCGATCATCGGCAGCATGCCCGTTCTGTTTGGCGACCCGCTCGACCTGCTTCTGCTGTGCTGCGGCCCCTTGGTCATCGTCCCGCTGGTCCTGATCCGCATCGGGCAACTCGTCTCCCAACATGCGCAGGATCGGGCTCAGCTCGTCTACCAGGCAAATCATGACGAGTTGACCGGCCTACCAAACCGGCGCCAGCTGTTCGACCGCTCAGCCGACGTGATCCGAAGCCAGTCCAGGGACACGGCCGTCCCCGTCGCCGCGCTCTACTGCGATCTCGACGGTTTCAAGGCCATTAATGACCACTGCGGTCACGAAGCCGGTGATGAGGTGCTTCGCGTCGTCGCCGAGCGGCTCCGGGTCTGCCTGCGGCCGGCAGACATCCTCGGCCGGGTCGGCGGGGACGAGTTTGTCGCCATCTGCCCTGGCCTTGATGGGGACGAGGTCGAGTCCGTACGCCAGCGTCTGGCCGATACCGTGGCCAGGCCGATCCCATGGGGTGACGGCGTGATCCAGGTCGGGGCGGCAGTTGGATCCGCCGCGACGGTGATCCCCGGTGACGTCTGGGTCGAGGAGCTCATCACGATGGCAGACCACGACATGTATTCCAGGAAGTGCCGGTCCACCGACAGCCGCCGCAGGGAAGCCGATGCGGCGGGCGGTCGCAGCGGGGCTGCACCGCCGGGCGGCCGCAGCGGGGTCGCAGCGCCGGGCAGCGGCGCCGCGACCCCGGGGGAGGGAGTGACTGCCTTGAAACGGCAGCGGTGATCAGGCTGGCTCGCCGCTCACGCTGCCGCTCGGGTCACGACGCGGTACAGGTCATGACCGGAGCATGGTTGCTGCCCCGCCAGGTTCCGACCAGCCCGAACAGCGTGCTGCCAGACGGGCTAATGCGGCCGTTGTATGCGGTACCTTTCACTGTGATCTTGGAACCCGCGGTCTGCACCGCCGCGTTCCAGACCCCGGTGACCGTCTGACCATCGGTGAACGTCCAGGTCACCGTCCAGCTACGCACGGCGACCGGGCCAGCGGTCACCTTGACCAGGCCGAGGAATCCTCCTGGCCACTGCGTCACCGGCGTGTAGGTCGCCGTGCACGAGGTCCCAGTCGATCCAGATCTCGACGGGGACGGCGACACCGACGCAGACACTGAAACCGACGGGGACGCAGACGCTGAGGCCGACGCAGACGGTGACACTGAGACCGATGGGGCGACCGAACCGGACGGCGAGGCCGAGGGAACCTCGGACGGCGGCATCCCGGACGGCGGCGTTCCCGAGGGTCCGCCGGACGGCGGCATCCCGGACGGCAACTGGCCGCCGCCCGGCCCGCCAGGCATTCCACCGGTGTGCTGACCGGCCGTGACGGTTGCGACCAGGGTCGCGCCGCTGGTGTCCCCAGAGGCGTACATCCCGCCAGTCGATGCTCCGGAGACACTGCCCCCGGTGTACACGTTGTATGCGCTCCCCATGGTGATCTGGTCCGAGGAGAAGACCACCGACTGGAAGTCCTTACTGGACTTGAAGGCCGCGATCGCCGTCCCGTCGGCAGAGGTCAGGTGCACGATCGTTCCAGCTGCCTGGCGGGCGGCAAAGGTCGCCGAGACCCAGCCCTGTTCCGACGTCGTTGCCGGAGCGACCGCCATTCCGGAGGAGCCAGCCGCCAGCAGGGTGCCGCCTGAGACCGTGAACGTGCCGTTGGCGTCGAGTGCGCCGTTCATGTCCTCGGTCGGACCGTTGACGACGATGGTGCCTCCGGTGATACCCAGGGTGCCGTTGGAGTCGAGCCCGTCACCACCAGCGTCGACCAGGACCGTTCCGCCGCTGATGGTCACGATGACCCCCTCGGCGATCATCATCGAATCGGTGACCCCGTCTGTCCCGTTCATGCCATCGTCACTCGCGGTGAGGTCAACCGTCCCGCCGCTGAGCGTGATCACCATGCTCTCCAGCCCCTCGACGGACCTCGTCACGGTGAGTGAACCGTCCGACTGATCCAGCGCCTTCTCAGCGTGGATACCGTCGTCCCCGCTGGCCAGGGAAATGGTGCCACCACCGATGCTGACAACGTCGTCGGAGTGGATAGCGTCATCTGCGGCATTCACGTCGATCATCCCACTGCCGATCACCACGCTGACCGTACCTTTGAGGCCCTTGGCGGAGGCATCCTCGGCAAGGGCGGCCCCGCTGCCGCCCCCAGCCGTGACGGACAGGCTTCCCCCAGTGGTGATGATGTCGGTCGTCGCGGAGACGCCGTCCCCGGCTGCCGTGATGGTGGCCGCTCCGCCCGCCATCACGACATACCCCTTGGTCTCGTCGCTGTCGTTCGTCGAGGTAAGGCCATCGCCGCCAGCGGTGACCGTCAGGTCTCCCCCGTTGACGACCAGGTAGTCCTTGCCACGGATACCATCGTCGACCGCAGTGACGGCGATCTCACCGACGTCGATGATCAGACCATCCTTGCTCGCGATGCCGTCGTAGGCGTTGCCCTTGACAGTCAGCGATCCGGTCCCGGTGATCGTCAGATCGGCCTTGCTGAACAGAGCGGCGTTGGGCTCGTCGGTCTCCGCGTCCGGGTAGACGTAGGTGGAAGCATCCGACAGGGTGTTCCTGGACCCCTCCACCAAGACGATCATGGCCTTATCCGCCTCATCGATCTGAAGCGCCGCCGTCGTCGAATTGGCGATGCTGGCACCGTCAAGTATGAGGCGGACAATTCCGTCCTCCTCGCTGCTGACCAGGACCTGCCCGTCGGTCAGCGTTCCAGTCAGGCGGTACGTGCCAGCAGCGGTAATCGTGACGACGGCCCCGCTGATGGCGACGCCTTCGGCAGCCGTGCTGCTGGCACTGGCGCCTTCAAGGATGATCGAGACGACATCAGCGGTGTTCCAGACGTAGTCGTCCTCCTCATCATGATCTGCCGCGTTGGCCGCGAGGGCCTCCGCAGCGGAGATTCCTGCGGTTGTCTGGGCCTGGGTCGAATCCGCGCCGCTGGCGATCGACGCAGCTCCAATCCAGATCGCGAGCGCCGTCACCAGCCCCCCTGCGGGAACGACGACTCTCAAGGTGGAGCGTTGCACCTTCGGTCCTCTCTTCGTGTCGATTGGCCTCCGGCCAGCTGGCCTACTGCCAGCTGCCTTGCTCGCAGCTGGCAGGCTCGCGGCAACTGGCGTTGAACCAGTTGAAGGCCATGGGCATGCCTGGCGGACCGGCACACGCGAAATGCCTGCGCAGGGTTCGCTGCCATCGGGAGGACGGCAGGTCCGGTCGCAAGGCGGCCAGGCCGGTGGCGTACTTGGAAATGCGGATCGGTCGGTACCCTCGCGACCACAGCAGCCGGTCGACCCCAGAAGGGCTTGAACCGGTCTTGGTCTCGACAATGGCGCGGTCGGGCATCCGAAGCCGGCGGTGCTCAGGGTCTTCCCACATCAGCTCGGTGTCGATGGTCGCCCGGCTCAACGTCTCCGGGATGAACAGCGTCGTTCTCCGGTACTGGGTGGTAAGGGTGGGCAGGAACGTCATCGTCGAGCTGCCCGGAATCGAGTCCCGGGTCAGGATGCTGTCGACGAACGTCCTACCGGGGGCGAGCGTCGTGGTGTGGCCGAGCGAGTAGGGGATGCGGTTCTTGACCGTGCTGCCCCGGGAGCCCCGCGTCTTGACCTCCAGCCAGCACTTGCCCGAGTCGACGTACGTCCGCGTTCTGATCTTGAATCGACGGCGACGCCG
>JAFGOK010000502.1 GCA_016926535.1 Micromonosporaceae bacterium
CCTCGCGCGCCTCTGCGGTCGTCTCGACGGGCGGTGCCGTCTCCGCGGAGGTCATCGACGTGCCGGCTGCCCTCCGCCTCCGGTGGCGCCGCCGCAACCAGGCGTCGATCCCGATCGTCACAGCCATGGTCAGAAGCAGACCGACGGCGATGATCGCAATCAGGGCGCGTTTGACGTTCGACAGTGACTCCGCGACGTTGGTCCCGCGATCGAGGCGCTCCGCGGTGACGAGATCCGGTCGAGCAACGCCATGGGCGGTCTGCAGACTCCGCACACTCTGGACAAGTTGCTCAACCAGCTGAGCGACCATCTGCTCTGCCCGTTCCCGTGAGGTGTTGACCACTTCGATGGTGATCAGCGGGCTGCGATCGCTCAGGGTCAGGCTGAACGACCCGCTCGCGGTGGCCTCCGAGATCCCGTCAGCACCATCCTGATCGGACACTGCCACGATCGCGGCATTGGCCAGTGATTCCGTGCCAAGGCCGAACCACGGATTGCGCTGCTCGGCGCTGGGCCCGTCAAGATCGATCTTGGTAACCGTCGGTGGAACGAGTTGGACGTAAGCGGTGACGATGTAGTCGGGTTTGATCTCGGACACGGCCAGCGCGCTGAGGCCTCCGGTCAGCAGCAGCAACGGCACCACGATGAACCAACGTCGAATCAACAGCTTGGCGAGATCCCAGAAGTCCACTGTCGTTTGTTCCCCTCGACGACAAGAAGCGCGATCTGACAGGACGTGCGGCGCTGGTGTGCGCCAGTCCCCCTCCACGGTGACGGGCGCGGACAACCAGTCTTTGTGGATCGCCGGTCCATCGCAAGATTGATTTTTTGTGGCTCGCGGCAATTGTTCTTTTTGTCGCCGGTCACTGCGCCGCAATTGCCTGATCGTTTACGTCCAGACGGGTGAATTCGTGGATCTACCAATGGAACACTTGACCTGGCCACCCCACAATGGTCGTACCACCACATCGACCAATTGTATGGATGGTGAGGCTTTGCGTGCCAGGAGCACCGCACCGATCATCACTCTTGCCAAGGCACCCATCGATGCGACGATCCACCCTCAGCGGCACCTCATTCAGAGCCATCACTGTATGGATGTGATGAATGGCTGACCTCGACCACCCCCTTCGGACAGCGACCGGCATTCCCCGGATCGCCGTGGTGATCGTTACCTACAACAGCGCCAAGGTACTCGGAGAATGCCTGCGATCGATCGCCGCCGCCCGGCAGGTGACATTGTCGAAGATCGTTATCGCCGACAATGCCTCAACGGACGGATCGCTGGCCCTTGCCAAGGCAGCACCAGGCCTTTCCGTCCGAAGTATCCAGATCGGACACAATGCCGGATACGCTGCCGCGATCAACGCAGCCGTCGCGACCCTGCATCTGGCGTCCCTGGACGCGGTCTTCGTGATGAATCCCGACTGCCGGCTGCGGCCGGACTCGCTGCGGGTGCTGTTCGACGCGCTGCGGCAGCAGCCGCAGCGCGGCCTGGCCGTCCCCCGCCTGGTCAACCCCGACGGAACCATCCAGCCCTCGCTGCGGCGGACGCCGACCGTCGTGCGCGCCCTTGCAGAGGCGGTCATCGGCGGCAACCTCGCGGGGCGGCTCGGCACGCTGGGTGAGCAGATCACCGATCCGCAGGTCTATGACCGCCCTGGCAACGCCGCCTGGGCAACGGGCGCCGCCCTGCTCGTCACCACGCGAGCCGTCCAGGACATCGGGCCGTGGGACGAGTCGTTCTTCCTGTACAGCGAGGAGACCGAGTACGCCCTCCGGGCGGCGGACCGGGGATGGGACCTCTGGTACGAACCGGCCGCCGTGGTTGAGCACCTCGGGGGAGAATCGCGGACCAATCCTGCCCTCTCCGCCCTGGAAACCGTCAACAAGGTCCGCCTGTTCCGGCGGCGACAGAGCCCGCCCACCGCGTCAGCGTATTTCGCCGCGGTGGTCCTCGGCGAGCTGATCCGCACCCTCACCGGGCGCCGCACCGCCTGGGCGTCGGTTCAGGCGCTGCTCTGGTCATCCCGCCGCCGGATGCTGTTTCCGCACTGACCGACCGCAGACGAAGCAGGAGTGCCACAACAACCAGGGAGATCCACATGAAGATCAGCGTTCTCGGGCTCGGGTACGTGGGGTCGGTCTCCGCTGCCTGCCTCGCGGCGCGGGGACACGAGGTCACCGGGGTCGACATCAGCGCAACCAAGGTGGATCTCATCGCCCAGGGCAAGGCTCCGGTGATCGAGGAACGGATCGGAGACCTGACGGCCAGGGTGGTGCGCGACGGATCGCTGCGAGCGACGACGGATCTCGCCGAGGCGATCACCGCCAGCGAGATCTCCCTGGTCTGTGTCGGAACGCCCAGCGCGGCCAACGGGAGCCTGTCCACGGCCCACCTGCAGCGGGTCGCGCAGCAGATCGGCGAGGTCCTCGCCCAGCACGACCAGCGACATACCGTGGTGTTCCGCAGCACGATGCTGCCAGGTACCTGCACCGGTCTGCTCGTGCCGATCCTGGAACAGTCCTCGGGGAAGACCGCCGGGGTGGACTTCGGGGTCGCGGTCAATCCGGAGTTCCTGCGGGAGGGCAGCAGCGTCCGGGACTTCCTCGAACCCTCCAAGACGGTCATCGGTGAGCACGACCCAGCCAGCGCGCAACTCGTGGCCAGCATGTACGAAGGCCTGCCAGGCGAGGTCTTCCGGGTACCCCTTGCCGTCGCAGAAATGATCAAATATGCTGATAACTCATTTCATGGGCTCAAGATCGCGTTCGCGAATGAGCTCGGAGCGATCTGCCAGGCGCTCGACGTGGACTCGCATCAGGTGATGGAGATTTTTCTCGCCGACCGGAAACTCAACGTCAGCCCGGCCTACCTCTTGCCAGGGTTCGCCTTCGGCGGGTCATGCCTCCCCAAGGACCTCCGGGGTCTGGTCTACGCCGCCCAGCGCGCCGACGTCTCGGTGCCGCTGCTGTCGCACGTCCTGCCCTCCAACGAGGAGCACCTGCGCAGAGCGTTCGATCTCGTCACCGCCAGTGGCCGGCGACGGATCGGGCTGTTCGGGCTCTCCTTCAAGCCGGGCACCGACGACCTGCGGGAGAGCCCGCTGGTCGAGCTCGCGGAACGGCTGCTCGGCAAGGGCTACGACCTGCGCATCTATGACGAGAACGTCACGCTGTCCCGGCTGGTGGGCGCCAATCGGGAGTACGTCGACAGCCGGTTGCCGCATCTGGGGGACCTGCTGAGCCCCGCCGTCGACGAGGTCCTCGGGCACGCCGAGGTCTGCGTCGTCGGCTGCGCGACCCCCGCCGTGGTACGGGCGCTCGACGCCGCCGGAGACCGCATCATCGTTGACCTCGTTCGCCTTCCCGACGCCGAAACGCGACGGGCTCAGGATCGGTATGTCGGCCTTGGCTGGTAGAGCGCTCATCCTCGTCGAGAATCTGTCCGTCCCCTTCGACCGCCGAGTCTGGCAGGAAAGCACGGCCCTGCGGGATGCCGGATGGGAGGTGCACGTCATCTGCCCCATGGGGGTCGATCGCGACACCGAGCCCTATGCCGAGCTGGACGGCATCAAAATCTATCGATACCCTCTCCGGGCCGCCAGCGGTGGGCCAGCGGGCTACCTGCGCGAATACGGCACGGCCCTGTGGCACAGCTGGCGCCTGGCCAGA
>JAFGOK010000503.1 GCA_016926535.1 Micromonosporaceae bacterium
AGAAATAGGATTCTGGAGCGTCGCGTCGCACCAGATCATTCTCGTGCCTGCTCAGGCACGAGGCGAGCCGCGAAGCGTGCCTCCGGGTATTGGGATAGACCTGACATTGGCAAAGGATCAAACGAGGTCCCGAAAAGCGGCGCATCTCGCGACAGGTCTCTTTTCGAAGATCTTCATAAAAGAGATATCGTACCTTCGATCGGTAGGCAAACTCAGCCATGCGACGCTGTGGGCAGCGGCACGGTCGACGTCGCGTGTTCTGTTGTCACTTTGCGCTCTTCGCAAGATCGCCTCATCGCGTGGGACCATTGATCTCGTCTATTCCTACTGGAATGAAACGGAGGCTTACGGCGCTGTCCTGGCCAGGCGACTCGGGTACGTGAGGCGAGTCGTCTCCCGGGCACACAGATATGACATCTATGCGGATGGTCGCAGAAACGCATACATGCCGCTGAAACATCAATTCATTCATGACTTCGACGCAGTATATCCGGTATCCGAAGACGGTCGTGACCATCTCGCGAGAACGTACGGTCTGACCTCGAGACGAGCTATGGTGAGGGCGCTGGGGGTGGCCATGCCGCCCCGGATGGCTCGGGTGACTGGCAACGACGCCTGCAGGGTTGTCTCAATATCATTCTGCATACCAGTCAAGCGAATTGACAGGATCATCTATTCACTCGCGCTGACGGCCCAGCAGATGCCTGAAATGTCCTTCCACTGGACTCACGTGGGCGGAGGCCCGCTGCTGACTGAGCTTCAAGACCTCGCCAGCACCGTCTTGTCCCGATGCGACAACCTGCGCTTCACGTTCCTGGGCGCCGTCGGGCATGATGACGTCCTCGATCTTCTTCTGGAAACCCCGGTTGACATGTTCCTCAATCTCAGCGAATCAGAAGGCGTACCGGTATCAATAATGGAAGCTATGGGTTGTGGAATACCGGCAGTTGCACCCGACGTCGGTGGGATGCGCGAACTCGTGGGGTATGGTGGCGGGCTTCTCCTCGACCGCGCTCCCGAGATCAGCGACATTGCGGCAAATCTGGTCAAATTCGTCTCCATAGCGAAACAAGCGACAACACGACAGTGCGCCAGAATGCATGTATCGGCAACATACAACGCCTCGAAGAACTATTCGGCGTTTGTGGAGGAATGCCTTCATCTCGCGCGACCAGAGAGCGAGGGTATCCGATCATGAAGTCGACATCATCGACATGCCACCGGCGGATTCTCTGTCGGCTCGCCTCGCACGATGCGCCCAATTCCACGTCGAATATCTTGGAGAAGCGCTCTGAACTCGCCACGAAACGCTCTCAGGATCAGCGGAATGGAGACCACCCATACCGCTGTGTAGCCCAGCCCGGTCCTGGGTCCTGCCAGAACCGTCAGGACAGAGGCTGCAACAGCGACCACCACGGATCCGTAGAGCTTTGCCACTGGGGAGCGACGCCAGACAAGTCGTGAGGACTCAGTCCGTGCCACGAAGAACACCAGATACGCGACCGCGTTGGCCACAGAAGCTCCAGCAGCCCCGAGTCGGGGTGCCAGCATCAGGTTCAGTGCCAGGTTCGCTGACAATGCCAGCAGCGCCGACCAGAGAGAGAAAACGGTCCGGCGCGTAATCGTGATCCCGATGCAGGTCACTTCGCTCAGCGTGTAGAGCAGAGGCTGGGCGATCGCGCACATGACCAGGTATTTGACTTCCCGGTAGTCGACCGGCAGCACGACATCGGCCAGCCATGAACACGCTCCGACGGCCGCAAAGATGCCCATGACAACGGCGAGGGCCTTGCCAGCGATATCATCCACTTTCGAGAGATCTGAACCCTGCGCCGCCCATTTGAAGACCACCGGCGCCCAAATGACTGTGAACACCGCCTGGGTAATCGAGGCAACCCCGCCGAAGCTCATCGCGACTGAGTACAACCCCACCTCCTCGAACGAGGACAGTGAGCGAAGGGCCAGCGTGCTCGTCGCAGAGAGTGCCCAGTACACCGGACCTGCCAGCATCAGAGGCGCGCTGTACCGCAAGCGCGCGCGGAAACCCACCGGATCCCATTCCGCAAAAAGCGCTGGCAGCCATTGGCTCCGAGTGCTCCATGCACACACCGCGAGCACGGCAATGTTCGACGCCAAGAACGCCAGTTCCAGCTGGATGAATCCCCTGGAACTGCCCAGAAAAACGACGAGAATAACCCCCGACAGCAATACCACCTTGGGTATCACCTGCATCAGGGAATAGTAAATGGCGCGCTCCTGCATCCGCAGAATGAGCGACAGGAAACGAAATATGAAGGCAGCGATCACACAGAGCAGCGCGATCCAGACAAACGAGCGTTCCGGCTCGCCAAAAAGCCACCGGGACAAGGTCTCCGACCATGCCAGACACAGGGCCAAAGACACCCCGAGGAGGAGGAGACCGGGGAGCGCACAACTCTTCAACAACGCGACCTGGTCATGAACCTCGTGGTAGTCCCTCACATACGCCTGGTCGAGTCCCAGCGACAGCAGTAGCACCATCAGGGACAGCGTCACCTGCACGACATTGAGGCGTCCGATGTCCTCCGGGGAAAACACCCGGGTCATGATCGGAAGTGAAGCGAGACTCACGGCCGCAGTAATGCATGGGCCTGCGGCGAATCCAAGGATTTTTCGCGCGTTCACACCGATACCCCCAGCATTTGAGAGGACCCCGCCTGGGAATGTTGATCGGCGCCCTACACAGCTATCGCGCTCCGCTCTTGCATCGCGTCCCTGCGCCGTTCTGCGGGCCGTGCCGAGGACTGTTCCGAGGGGCCACGCCGCACGGCGGCAAGATCCACTCCCCCAAGCTCAACCGTCCGCCCGCTGCTCGCCGACTCGATGACCGCTTCGGCGACCGTCACCGTCGCCCTGCCCTGCTCCAGGGTGACGAGGTCGGCCGACCGACCCAGCACCGCGTCCCGGAACTGCTCGTGCTCGGTCCGCAGCGGCTCCGGTTTGGCGATCGCGTATCGGATCATGTCGCCCTCGGACACTCCGCGGAACTGGGCGAGGTCGCTGCGGGTCACCCGCACCGATCCGTTGGCGTAAAAGGTCAGATCCGCGGTCAGCGTGTCGGCGACGAACGTCCCCAGCTCCCCGGTGAGGATGGCGATCCGCTCCTTCATGGGCGACAACCAGTTGACCAGGTGATTGGTGACCGTCCCGTCAACGAGCTGACCGGTGACGGCAACGAGGTCCTCGTACGCCCGGCCGCTGCGGAAGCTGGTCCGCGCCGCCACCGAGACGAACGGCTGCTGGGTCACCCAGGCGGTCAGGTCAATATCGTGGGTCGCCAGATCCATCACCACCCCGACATCCGAGATCCGGGCGGGGAACGGCCCCTGCCTGCGCGTGGTCACCTGGTACACCCGGCCGAGCTCACCGGCCTCCAGCCGCGCCCGCGCCGACCGCAGCGCCGGGTTGTACCGCTCGATGTGGCCGACGGCCCCGATCAGTCCTCGCGCAGAGAACGCCTCGGCCAGCCTCCGCGCCGCTGCGGTGTCCTGGGCCAGCGGCTTCTCGATCAGAGCGTGGACCCCGGCCTCGGCCAGCGCCACACCAATCTCCTCATGAAGCAGCGTGGGCACGGCGACGACGCAGTAGTCCAGCCCCAGCGCGATCAGCTGCTCCACGGACCGCACCAGCGGGCACCCGCGAGCGACCCCGTGCGGGTCCCCGTCGACATCGGCGACGCCGACCAGCTCGACCCCGTCGAGGGCCGTCAGCACCCGCGCGTGGTGCCGCCCCATCATGCCCAGCCCGATGAGACCAGCTCGGAGAGGCACTCCAGCCATGTCAGGCCCCCGCTCGTGCCAGCGTGTTGACCGCGCCGACGATCCGTTCCAGATCCGCCTCTGCCAGCGCCGGATGCACCGGCAGGGACAGGCACTCCGCAGCGGCGCGCAGCGTTTCGGGCAGGTCGGCCTGCCTCCGGGTCGAGTGCCCGCCGCTCCGGAACGGCGCCAGCCGATGATTGGGGACCGGGTAGAACATCCCGGTCCCGATGCCGTATTCCTCCCGCAGCGCCCTGGCAAGACCGTCGCGGTCGTCGGGCACCCGGATCGTGTACTGGTGGTACACGTGCACCGCGCCCTCTGCCACCGCCGGGGGGATTACCCCTTCGAGGTGCTCGGACAGGAACGCGGCGTTCTCCTGCCGCTGCTTGGTCCAGCCGCCGATCCTGGTCAGCTGGACCCGGCCGATGGCGGCGTGCAGGTCACTCATCCGGTTGTTGAAGCCGACGACCTCGTTGTGGTACTGCCGTTCCATCCCCTGGTTGCGGTACAGCCGCACCAGCCGCCCGATCTGCGGCGTGGCCACCGCGACCATGCCGCCCTCCCCCGCGGTCATGTTCTTCGTCGGGTACAGCGAGAACATCGCGAAGGATCCGAACGTTCCGACCGGTGAGCCTCCCAGCGACGCCCCGTGCGCCTGGGCGGCGTCCTCGAATAGCTGCACCCCGTACCGGTCGGCGATCTGCCGAAAGGCAGGCATCCTGGCCGGATGCCCGTAGAGATGGACCGGCATGATCCCGGCCGTCCGGTTGGTGATCGCTGCCTCGACGGCCCTTGGGGCGAGGCAGAAGTCTTCCGGCGTGATATCAGCGAAGACCGGGATCGCCCCGGTCAGGGCGACAGCGTTGGCCGTCGCAGCGAAGGTGAACGACGGGACGATGACCTCGTCCCCCGCGCCGACCCCGCTGGCCAGCAGGCCCAGGTGCAGCCCGGAGGTCCCGGAGTTGACGGCGACGCAGGCCCGGCCGAGCCCGAAGCACTCGGAGAACTCCTCCTCGAACGCGGCGACCTCCGGTCCCTGCGTGAGCATGCCCGACCGCAGGACCCGGTCGACGGCGGCCCGCTCCTCCTGGCCGATCAGCGGTCGGGCCACCGTGATCGGTTCGGTCGCGCCGTCACCGGTCACACCGCACCCGGTCACACCCCCGACGGTCGCTCCTCCGCGGATCACCGGCTCCCCACTCCCTCCTGCGCCTTGCCAAGGACCACCACGGTCGCCTGAGGGAACCGGTCGGCCCGCAGCGTCCGCCGGCCGTCCACAATGACTTTCACTCCAGGCAGGTCCCTGGCCGACAGCTTGCGGTACTCCTTGTGATCGGTCTGCAGGATGGCCAGGTCGATCTTGCTCCCGAGCTTGTGGGGGGTGAGTCCGAGCGCCCGCAGTTCCCCTGCCCCGTGTATCGGGTCGTGGACGGTCACGGTCGCGCCCTCTGCTGTGAGGGCCTCGACGATCGGGAACACTCCGGAGAAGGCCGTTTCCTTGACCCCGCCGCGGTAGGAGGCACCGAGAACAACAGCCCGAGCCCCAGAGAGAGCACCGTATGACTGTTTCGCGAGATTGATGGCATACGCCGGCATGGACTCGTTGACGGTGCGGGCGACGCGCACCAGGGTGGCATCCGGGTCGTTCCACAGGTAGAGCTGGGGGTAGACGGGGATGCAGTGGCCCCCAACAGCGATTCCCGGCCGGTGGAGATGGCTGTAGGGCTGGCTGTTGGCCGCATCGATGACCTCGGCCACATCAACGCCGTGCCGCGCCGCGAACATCCCGAACTGGTTGGCCAGGGCGATGTTGACGTCCCGGTAGGTGGTCTCCGCCAGTTTCGCCAGCTCTGCCACTTCCGCAGAGCCGAGGTCCCACACCCCGTTCCCCCGCTTGAGATCCGACCGTTCCTCGAACTCCAGAACGTCCTCGTAGAACACGGTCGCGCGCTTGGTGCCCTGCTCGGACAACCCGCCGACGAGTTTCGGGTACTTACCGAGATCGGCGAACACCCTTCCGGTCAGCACCCGCTCCGGGGAGAAGACCAGATCGAAGTCGGCGCCCTCGGTCAGGCCGGATCCCGCTTCCAGCATGGGCTTCCAGCGGGTCCTGGTCGTGCCGACGGGGAGGGTCGTCTCGTAGATGACCAGTGTCCCGGCGGTCAGCCCCCGGGAAATGTCCATCGTGGCCGAGTCCAGCGCGGAGAAGTCGGGAACGCCGTTGGGCGTAACGATCAGCGGCACGACCACGACCACGACGTCGCTGCCGGCGACAGCTGCGGCGGTGTCAGTCGTCGCCCTCAACCGGCCGCTGGTGACGGCATCCGCCAGCCGTTCCTGGAGGCGGGCCTCCCCGGGAAAGGGCTCACTGCCGCCGTTGACGGTCGTGACCACCTGTTCGTTGATGTCGATTCCCAGCACCTGGTGACCGCAGCCGGCGTACTGCACCGCCAGCGGAAGACCGATCTTCCCCAGACCGACAACGGCTATCTTCACGACGTGACTCCCTGTTGAGATGCGGTCAGGCGGTGCATTCTTCGGTCAGCCCGCCCTCAGACTCGACATAGCGCTCCCGCGTCCGCGGGCACCTCCAGCCGCTGCCGCCGTCGCGCTCCAGCGGAACTCCTGCCCTGCCCACCCAGCGGACATGCCGGGCGGGCGCTCCGGCGACGAGGGAGAAGTCTCCGACGTCCGCCGTCACCACCGATCCGGCAGCCACCAGGGCCCATCGCCCGATCGTCACCGGGGCAACGCAGACCGCTCCGGCTCCGAGTGACGCCCCCTGGCGGACAGTGACGCCCACCGGCGTCCAGTCGCCTCCCCGCTGCAGGGTGCCGTCCGGCGTGATGGAGCGCGGGTAGTGGTCGTTGGTCAGCACGACCGCGGGGCCAACGAACACCCCGTCTTCGAGTACAGCAGGTTCGTAGACCAGGGCGTAGTTCTGGAGCTTGCAGTGATCGCCCAAGGTGACGCCAGCGCCGATGTAGGCGCCCCGGCCGATGATGCACCCGGCTCCGAGCCTGGCCCCCTCGCGGATCTGGGCCAGCGGCCAGACAGCGGTGCCGTCCCCCAAGACGACGTCCCCGGCGACCTCGGCCCCGGCGTGAACAGTCATGTATGTCCTCCCACACGCCCACGCCCGCGGTCAGGGCGGGGCATGTGCCCTGATGAACAGGATGGGGCCGTCGCTGGTTGTGGGATCAACTATTTTTTACCGGAAAGTGTGCTAAAGGTGTGCCAAAGTACGACTTTGCCGTAATGCTCGTAAAGTGATCATCTAGGCCTAACTTCCCAAATCGGGCAAGGGTCGATGGCAAGGAATTCCATCTTTTATCTCTTTTACTCCACATACGAGGTCGGCCGAATCGCGCCCGCCGCTTCGGATGGGGATACACATACGAAAAGGTGACACCGCGTCGATGGCGCAGACAACCACTGAACTCACTGTCAGCCAGGGCACTCGGGCCATGGGTCAGGCCGTGGTCGACTCATGGGGGTGGGCCGCGGGCCTGCTGTTCGCCGCCTGGTTCCGATACGACTTCCTGCTTCCCGCGCCTCAGCTGCGCGCCGTCTGCCTCGCTGCCGCTGCGGCCATGGTGCTGCACCACGTCGTTGGCCACAGCCTGCTGCTGTACCGGGGGCGCTACGCGTACGGGACCTTCGAGGAGACCAGAGCCGTCTTCACCACGGCGGGGATGACGACAGCCGCCCTAACCGTCGCGAACCTGACCTTCGCCGGGCGACCGCTGCCGGCCAGCGTCCCGCTGACCGGCGGGGTCCTGGCGCTCACCGTCATGTTCGGCGCCCGCTATCTGCGCCGGCTCCAGTGCGAACGCAGGATCCGGCCGAATGCCACGACCTCGGCCCCGGTGCTGGTCGTCGGGGCCGGCAACGCCGGGGCGGACCTGATCCGCTCGATGCTGCACGACCGAGGTGGCAAGTACCTGCCAGTGGGCATCATCGATGACGACCCGGCCAAACGCCGGCTGAGGATCAGCGGCATCCCGGTCCTCGGAGGCCGGGAGGATCTGGCTGCGGCAGTTGCCAAGACCAGGGCCGCTGCTGTCGTGTTCGCCATCCCCAGCGCCCCTCCAGCACTGCTGCGTACCACCCGGCAGGTCGCGGAGGCCGCTGGCGTGGCGTTCAAGGTGCTTCCCTCCATGGCCAGGATGCTGGACCGGCCGGTCGCCATCTCTGACCTCCGCGATGTCAACGTCACCGACCTGCTCGGTCGGGGGCAGATCACCACCGACCTGGTCTCGATCGCTGGATACCTCACCGGCAAGCGCATCCTGGTGACCGGAGCCGGGGGCTCCATCGGATCGGAACTGTGCCGCCAGATCCACCGGCACGCCCCAGCCGAGTTGATCATGCTCGACCGGGATGAGTCCGCCCTGCACGCGGTGCAGCTGTCCATCCACGGGAAGGCCCTGCTCGACGGGCCGGACGTCGTCCTGGCGGATCTGCGTGATCCAGAGCGCATCCGCGAGATCTTCGCGGAACGCCGCCCCCAGGTCGTGTTCCATGCGGCAGCGCTAAAACACCAGCCGCTCCTGGAGCAGTATCCAGCGGAGGCGCTCAAGACCAACGTCTGGGGGACTCAGATCATTCTGGAGGCAGCGACCGACCACGACGTCGAGGTCCTCATCAACATCTCCACGGACAAGGCCGCAGACCCCTGCTCGGTTCTCGGGTACTCCAAGCGAGTCGCGGAGCGCCTGACCGCGTATGCCGCGCACCGGGCTTCTGGGCGCTACCTCAGCGTTCGGTTCGGCAATGTCCTCGGCAGCCGCGGCTCTGTCGTGACCGCCTTCGCCGCCCAGATCGCCTCCGGCGGCCCGATCACCGTGACCGATCCCCAGGTCACCAGGTACTTCATGACAGTCCAGGAAGCCGTCGCGCTGGTCATCCAGGCTGGCGCCGTCGGTCGGCCAGGGGAGGCGCTGGTGCTGGACATGGGCAAGCCGGTCCGGATCACGGATCTGGCGACGCAGATGGTGTCGCTGTCCGGAGAGGCGATCGACATCGTCTACACCGGACTGCGCCCCGGGGAGAAAGTGGCGGAATGCCTGTTCGGGGCTGGAGAGCGGGACGAGCGGCCGAAGCATCCGCTGGTCTCCCACGTCACGGTCCCGCCGCTCGACCCCAGTCTGGCCAGGACGATCGAGCCTCATTGCGGCAGGGAAGAGCTCGTCCGTCAACTGGTCTCCATATGCGAGATCAGATATGAGCAGGTGCTGGCACCCGTCTGATTGCCTTCCGTCGCAACCAGGCATGATGCAGCTCGTTGACCCCATATAGTACTAAATACCGTATGAAAGCACTGCATATCAGTGCGTTTGAAAGGTCAGACTACGTGGATCTACGGACTGCTCTACGCGTCCTGCGCGAGCACTGGCTGCTCATCGTCGCCACCACGGTGCTCGCGCTCCTCGCGGGCGCGGCGGTGACCTGGCAGCAGACGCCGCGGTACACCGCGAAGGTCACCCTGTTTGTCTCGGCCTGGGGCACCACCGGCGACACGTCCTCCGCGTACCAGGGCGGGCTGCTGTCCCAGCAGCGGGTCAAGTCGTACACCGAGCTGCTGCGGGGCGAGCGGGTGATGGAGAGCGTCGCCCGCGAGCTGCAACTCGATCTGAGCCCGGCCAAGCTCGCTTCGAAGATAACGGCAACGGTCGTCACCGACACCGCGCTGCTGACGGTGACCGCTGAGGACACCTCCCCCACTCTGGCTCAGGCCATCGCCAACACCACCGGAGACCAGTTCGTTCGGCTGATCCCGGAATTCGAGAGCGCGCCAGAGGGCAAGCAGGTCCCGGTCCGGGTCACGGTCATCAACCGCGCGACTCGACCGGCCTCGCCGACGTCCCCCCAGCCGGTGCGCAATCTGATCCTCGCGGCAGTGCTCGGCCTGTTCGCAGGCTTCGCTGCGGCCATGACCCGCAACGCCCTGGACACGACCGTGAAGACCGCCCAGGAACTCGTCGAGGCTTCGGGCGCGCCACTGCTGGGTGCTGTCCCCTTTGACCCGAAGACGCCGAAGAACCCGCTGGTCCTCAACGGCAGCCCCTACGCCCCCAGAGCAGAAGCGATCCGAAAAATTCGGACAAACCTGCAGTTCCTCAACGTCGACCGGCTGAACAAGGTCATCCTCGTGACCAGCCCTGCGCCCGGTGGAGGGAAGAGCACGACGGCCTGCAATCTGGCGATCACGACCGCCGAGTCCGGCAAGCGGGTGCTGCTGATCGACGCGGACCTCCGCCGCCCCAGGGCCAGCCGCTATCTTGGCCTGCCCGCTGGAGTCGGACTCACCAGCGTGCTGGTCGGTACCACCGCCGTCGAACCGGCGACGCAGCGGTGGGGAGATGACCTGTTCTCCGTCCTCGCCAGTGGCCCGGTCCCCCCGAATCCGAGCGAGCTCCTCGGTTCCCAGCAGATGCAGCAACTGCTCTGGCAGCTCCGCGAGCGGTATGACCTCATCATCGTCGACGGGCCGCCCGTGCTCCCCGTCGCCGACGCGCTGGCCGTCGCCCATGCCTGCGACGGCGTGGTCCTCCTCGCCCAGCACGCAACGACCACCCGTCACGAACTCAACGAGACAGCGACGGCGCTCCGGGCGGTTGAGGCCCCCCTTCTTGGCGCCGTTCTGAACATGGTCCCGATCAAGGGAGGTCACGGATATTACGACTACCGCACTGACGACGCCCCGGCCCCGATCTGCAGACAGGCCGGGAGCGGGTCCTCCGAGCGGATTCGGCCCGGAGGGCAACCACAGCAACCGAACCACGAACCCGACCGCCAGCAGGAACGGAATCAGGATCGGGTTCCGGCATCGACAAGAGACAACATAGAGGTGAAACCGTGAGCAGTTCAAACACTGACTCCACGATGCTGGACTACGAGCACACCGAGTCCGGTCCAGGCAGCGTCCCGCCGGCCGGGGTGCCGCCAGCGGCCAGCGCCACCGGCCAGCGGCGGCGCCGCTGGCCGCTCGTCGTGACAGCCGTGGTGGCCTCGACCACCGTCGCCCTGAGCGCCGTCGCGGTCGGGGTGTACTTCAAGGCGCGCTCCCTGCCGAACAACGTCAGCCGGATCTCCGGCTCGTTCGAGGGAATCGCCGAGGAGCAGCGGCCGGCCAAGCCGGCGCATGCCCAGCGCAGCATGACCTTCCTCGTCGTCGGCACGGACTCCCGCGCCCCGCGTCGGGTGGCGGACGCGGACGCCGCTGAACTGGCGATCAAGCCAGGAACGACGAACAGCGACGCCATCATGCTGGTGCACATCGCGGCGAACCGCGGCAACGCGACCGTCATCTCGGTCCCGCGGGACTCGCTCGTCGCGGTCCCCGGCAAGGAGTCGATGCGACTGCGGCGCGCCTACTACGCGGGTGGCCCGTCGCTGCTGGTCCGGACGGTGGAGCAGCTGACGGCGAGCCGGGTCGACCACTTCGCCGTGCTCGACTTCGCCGGATTCAAGTCCATCATCGACACTGTCGGTGGGGTTGACCTCCCGATGGAGAAGGCGACCACGGTCGGCACGAAGCGGTACCGGGCAGGGGTCAACCACCTCAGTGGTTCCCAGGCTCTGACCTACGTCCGCGAGATCGACACCCTGCCCAATGGGGATCTCGACCGGGTCAGGCGGCACCAGGTCCTGGTCAAGGCGATGATGTCATCGGTGGCCAAGATGAATCCAGCAACAAACCCGGTCAAGATGTACAACCTCGTCGACACGATGTCGCGGGCACTGTCCGTTGACGACAGCCTCACCAACGACAAGCTGCGCACGCTGGCGACCAGCCTGGTCGGGCTGCGCGGCGACCGGGTCTCCTTCCTGACAGCGCCGACCCGCGGTGTCGGAACGCTGGGTGCCCAGAACGTGGTCTACCTCGACGACGCGAAGTGCTCCGGCCTGTGGACGGCAGTCCGCAACGACACCGTCTCCCGGTACAGCGTCGCCCTCGCTCAGTGATCGAAGCCACGAGCGCCGGGACGGTGCCCGGTGACACCGCAGA
>JAFGOK010000504.1 GCA_016926535.1 Micromonosporaceae bacterium
CGGGAACGGCTGCGCACCGACATCACAGCGGCTGCGACCACGGTCGAGGGCGTGACCGGAGTGGAGTTGCGCTTCGGTGCGATGACCCAGGAGCAGCGCCAGGAGTTGCAGCTCCGCCTGCGTCGATCGGCCGGGCAACAGCCAGAGGAGCCCGTCATCCCCTTCGCCCAGGCCGACTCCCGCACCAAGGTGTTCGCGGTCGCCAGCGGGAAGGGCGGGGTTGGCAAGTCCAGCGTCACGGTCAACCTGGCAGCGGTGCTGGCCGAAGCAGGTCTTTCCGTCGGCGTGGTCGATGCGGACATCTACGGCCACTCGGTGCCTCGCATGCTCGGGGTGACCGCCCCACCAACCAGAGTCGAACAGATGATCATGCCTCCCCAGGCCAGCGGAGTGCAGGTCATCTCGATCGGCATGTTCACGCCTGGGAACGCTCCGGTCGTCTGGCGCGGCCCCATGCTGCATCGCGCGCTGCAGCAGTTCCTGGCCGATGTCTACTGGGGCGAGCTCGACGTGTTACTGCTCGACCTGCCGCCAGGCACTGGCGACATCGCCCTCTCCCTCGCTCATCTCCTCCCGAACGCCGAGCTCATCGTCGTGACGACCCCTCAGGCCGCCGCGGCAGAGGTAGCCGAGCGCGCCGGGGCGATCGCGCTGCAAACTCACCAGCGCGTCGCTGGCGTGGTCGAGAACATGTCCTGGCTTCAGCTGGCGTCCGGCGATCGGATCGAGGTCTTCGGTCAGGGAGGCGGCCAGACTGTCGCGGACTCGCTCACTGAGATGATGGGCAGGCCGGTGCCGCTGCTCGGCCAGATCCCGATGGATCCCCAGTTGCGCGAGTGCGGCGACGAGGGAGTCCCGTTTGTCTTGGCCCAGCCGGATGCTCCAGCGTCGGTGGCCCTACGGGCTGTCGCAGCTGCCCTCGCCGACGCCGTGGCCGGCCTCAGCGGACGGCACCTCCGGCTCACCCCGGTGGTCCGGCAGTAGGGGTCGAAACGTCCTGCTCAGGTCGCGTCGAAGTCGACCGCGGGCCGGGATGCCGGGCCCGCGGGCGGTGGCGACGCCGCCGCGTTCGCCGAGGGGGCAGGGGCGGGCGCAGCTGCCGCAGCCCGCGATGAGTCTTTCACGGACGCCGGCGCTGCTGCGGGCTCGTTGACCGCCGATGTGATCTCTTTCGCGGTGTCGCTCACCTGTCGGAGATCATCCTTGATGCTGTTGAAGGCGCTTTCGAGGGGCTTTCTCAGCGCACGCTCGTCCTCTTCGCTCAGCAGGTGCTTGCGGAGGAAGGTCTTGGGGTGGAGGTCTTCGAGCTCGATATCGGTGCCGAGCTCCCTGCTCAGGTCCCCGGTCGCGTTCCGAGCCATCGTGCGCAGCTGACGGAGCATCTTCACCCCGTCGCCGATGGCCTTCGGCAACCGGTCCGGCCCGAAGATGAACAAGCCGATCAGGATGATCAGGATCAGCTCCCAACCGCCGAGATTCTCAATCCAGCCCATGGCACCTCCCCACGTTCCCCGCCAGCGTACGCACGAACACGCCACGCTGGGGATGCCCTGAGACCATTTGCATCACGCCCGGCCACCTACCTCGCGTCGCAACCTACTTCGCGTCCGCCGCGAGCGTCACCCGAGACGTCTGGCGCCCACCGTCCCGTGTGTATTCGACGGCAACGGTCGCACCCGGCGGGTACTTCCTGACCAGGGCAATCAGATCCCACGGCTCAGCAACCACCCCGACGCCGATCTTGGTAATGACGTCCCCGGACCGCAGCCCTGCCGAGGCCGCAGGCCCGCCAGTCTCAACGCTGGCGAGTCTCGCCCCGCCCGCGCGGTGCGAGCTGTCCAGCTGCGCCCCGATGACGGTCCGCCGGGCCTTCCCGGTGTTGATGATGTCTTCAGCAACCCGTTTGGCCTGATTGATCGGTATCGCAAACGCCAACCCAACATTGCCGGCATGCTCCTGGTCCTCAGCAAGCGAGCCGATGACCGAATTGACGCCGACGACCCTCCCTGCACCATCAAACAGCGGTCCACCAGAGTTGCCCTGATTGACTGCGGCATCAGTCTGAATCGCCGCGTAGTACCGTGCCCCGCCGGAGGAGTCGTCTGTACGGATCGGCCGGTCAAGGGCGCTGACAATGCCATAGGTCACAGTATTCGACAACGCCAGCGGGGCACCGACGGCAACGACCGGATCACCGACCTGCAGGGCATCGGAATCCCCGAACTCGACGGGCGTCAACCCACCCTTATTGATCTTAACCACGGCAAGATCAGACTCTGGATCCGAACCGACGACCGTCGCTGCTGCCGTCGTAGCATCGCTGAACGTGATTGTGACGGATCCCTCGCCGCCCTCGACGACGTGATTGTTGGTCACCGCGTACCCGTCCGCAGAGACGACAAACCCGGAACCGAGCGAGGTGCCCGCCCCAGCCTTGATTCGCAGCGTCACAACGCTGGGCAGGACTTTCTTGGCAACACCCGCGACGGTCTCCGGAGGACGCTGGGTCAGGGGGGCGGTCGTCTGGCTGCCGGAAAGACCCGTTCCGCCCGCCTCGCCAGCGCGCACGGCGAAGACGTATCCCAGCGTCCCGCCGAGGCCACCCGCGATCAGCGCCGTGACCACCGCGACGGCCAGGAGGACGCCCAGCCCAACCGGGCGTCTGCCGGTCGGCGCACGCAACCGGTCAATCGGCTCAAGCTCCGGCCCCGCCGCTTGGGGCATCGCGACGATGACAGCTGGCGCGTACGGATCACGCCATGGATCATGCAGCGCTTCAGACCACCAGACGGGTCCGGAGACCTGCCCATGATCGGCCACGCCGCTCAATCCACCTCGGGTTGGGGGCACCTTCGGCTCCTTCACAAAAGCCCACACTGTCCGACACCGCCGGTTATCGCCAACCGTCGACGCTCGGTTGAGACCGGCACTGGCACCATCGGCACCGAACCAGGCTCCGGCGCATGTTTCTCCAGCATCGCACGGACTGTCTCCTCGCACGGCAGCCGAACGTTGCCTAGGCTCTTGCACGAACCCCCGCGTGAAGGCGAAGGAGCGTCATCGCCGTGCCGACGAAGCCCCCGCACCACCACTCAAACCAAGATCAATATACCCAGGTCAGTGATTTCGTCGAAAGCTACGTTACCGAGGACGCCATCCTGCTCGCAGCCCGCGGGCAGGCAGCGGAGCTTGGCGTTGCCGCGGTCACTCCCAGTTGCGGCGCCGCGCTTCGGCTGGTGGCCGCAGCATGCCACGCGAAATCGGTCGTCGAGGTCGGCACGGGCACCGGGGTGAGCGGCGTGTGGCTACTGCGCGGTATGCGCCCGGACGGAGTACTGACGACCATCGACGTCGAGCCCGAGTACCAGAGGGTCGCCCGACGGGTCTTCGCCGAGGTGCCATTCGCCCCATCCAGGACGAGGATCATCGCAGGTCGCGCCTTGGACGTGCTGCCGCGGCTCGCCGACGGGGCCTATGATGTCGTCTTCGTCGATCATGACGTCACCGAGTACGCGGCGATCGTCACATCGGCGTTCCGGCTGCTGAGGTCCGGCGGCATGCTCCTGCTCGGCAACGCGCTCAGCGGCGGAAGGATCGCCGATCCCGCCGCGCGCGATCCGCAGACGGTCGCGCTACGGGAAGTCGTCAAGTCGCTGAGGGACGCGGAGGAGTGGATCCCCGCGCTGCTCCCCGTCGGCGAGGGGTTGCTCGCCGCGGCGAAACGTTAGCGCCCGGCCAACCCTGACAGCCAGCGCAACAAGGTGCGGACGCCCCAGCCGGTCGCACCCTTGGTCAGCTCAGCGCTCGCTGCTTCTGACCACGCCGGAGCAGACATGTCGAGATGCGCCCACCGCGACCGGGCGGAGCCGGTGAACTCCCGCAGGTACAGGGCCGCGGTCACCGCACCGCCGCCAGAGGAACTGGCGATGTTGGCGATATCCGCGATGTCGCTGCGCAACTCCTCGGCGTACTCGTCGACAAGGGGCATCCTCCAGACGAACTCTCCTGCGGCCGTCGCGGCGTCCGCCAACCCGCTGGCGAGTGTGTCATCCTCGGAGAACAGCGCAGCGGTGCGTCTGCCGAGGGCAACGTGCTGCGCCCCGGTCAGGGTGCCGAGATCGACCAGCACGTCTGGTTCAAGCGAGCGGGAAGCATATGAGAGGGCGTCGGCGAGCACCAGCCGCCCCTCGGCGTCGGTGTCGAGCACCTCACTGGTCAGTCCGCCGACATGACGCACAACGTCGCCGGGGCGATACGCGTCTGCTCCGATGGCGTTCTCCGCCAGCGGCGTCAGCGCCGTCACCCGCACCGGCAGGCGCAGGGCC
This sequence comes from Micromonosporaceae bacterium, assembly GCA_016926535.1. Classification (GTDB taxonomy): domain Bacteria; phylum Actinomycetota; class Actinomycetes; order Mycobacteriales; family Micromonosporaceae; genus JABDRL01. Next base: position 4,326 of record JAFGOK010000504.1, read on the forward strand.
GCCGCGCCCAGGACCGCTGCGGCAACCGCCGCAGCCGCTCCCATGTCCTTGCGCATGAGCTTCATCGCGTCCCGGGGTTTGAGCACGATGCCGCCGGTGTCGAAGGTGATGCCCTTGCCGACGAGGACGACGTGGCGGGTCGCGCCGGGCGGCGCCCAGGCCAGGCGAACGAGTCGTGGCTGATGGTTCGAGGCACGCCCGACAGAGAGCAATGCAGTGAAACCCTGGTCGGCTAGCCATGCTGGGTCACGTACCTCGACAGCCAGATACGGTGTCGCCCCAGCCGCCTCGACCACCCGCTCCGCGAACCAGGCCGGATTCTTGATATTGCTGGGGGTGTTGGTGAGATCACGCGCGAAGCAGGTCGCCTCAGCGACAGCCTTCGCCGTCGCAAGGGCCTCCGCCGCGCCCGCCATGGGGTCGAGATCCGCTTCGGTCTGGTCATCCCCTGGAAACGCGAGTGATACCTCGCGAAGCTTCGGATCGCGGTCTGGATCATCCCCACCCAGCCGATATCGGTACGAGGCGAGCCAGATGCCTTCGCTGATCCCCCTGACCGCAGCAGGAGCGGCATCGCCCGGCATGGCGACAGTGCACGCCTCGTCCCGCCGAGCGGAGAGCGCGAGCGCCGCCCCGGCGGACCGCCACCCCGCTTCGTCCCCATCCCCGATCCCGACCAGCAGCAGGCGCGATGGCTGGCGCGTCGGCCGCGGCAGGAGGTGTGTCGTCCCCGCCGTCCCCGGATGATCAATGTCCCGCACGAACGCGTCGACCTCGCCGAGCTCAGCCTCTGTCAGGCCGCCCCCGCAGACGAGACGTCCGCGATCATCCGTGGCTTCCGGGGGGGCATCCTGAGAGAGGGTGCCGTTTCCCGGGGCTACGGGAAGGGCGAGGGTCCCCTCTGTCCTCAGTTGTCTGGTCAACCGAAGGTCAAGCACGCCTCGCCCTTTCCCGAGTCTATCGAGCACAGCAAACGTACCGGTCGATGGTGTGCGGTGAACCGCAAGCCAGTCACACCGGTCAGCAGGCCGACAATCAGCCAGTTGCCGCCTTAAGCGCCACACTCAGGTCGTTAGCCTCATCTTTGGTCATCTCGACAACGAGGCGACCACCGCCTTCGAGCGGAACCCGCATGACGATGCCACGCCCCTCTTTGGTGACCTCCAGCGGACCGTCACCTGTCCGCGGCTTCATGGCCGCCATGTTGTCTCCCTTCAGGTCCTGATGCCCCAGCACCGGGCATCCAGTTGCCGACACCCGCGCGCTGCGCGCACCACGCCACAACGCGTCTGAAGTAGGAGCCGGCCCCCCGACTTCAGCGCTGACACATGATTTTCCCTGATGATGGCCGCAAGACCCAAACTGAGCCGACAAAGTTGTTATAGGTTCTGGCCGCCTGGAGCCATCTGCTGCCCATATTTCGTGTTTTACGGGATGTTCAGCCATTGTTAACTTGTGCGATGACGAGACCAATCCTAACGCTGGTTGCGCACAAAAGTGACTCTTGTCCCGATTTTTGTGCCCTTTAGAAGATCATCTGTCAACCCGAGACCAGCCCTGAGAGATACACCACTATGGCCAGCCTTCAGATGATCATCAATCGCCACTCTTGGTCAGGGTCACCACGCCAGGATCTGCCGCTCCCCGTGCCGCGTCGTCGCCACCTGCTGGCACAAGCTCGACCGCACCAAGATCAACATCCGCACCAGCGTCCCCGTCCTCTTCGGGCCTGGAACCCCCGGCTGCCTCTCTCGCGAGGCGAAGGGCGTCGGCATCAGCCACCCGCCCCTCCCGCAGTGCTTCGATCTCGGCCTCGAGTACCCCGATCAGCTCGCACTTGTACCCGATGTCGTACGCGGCGCGCCGCAGTGCCTGGTCTACCTGGGACATCCGGTAGCCACGTGCGGCGGTATCAAACCGAATACCCCGGAAATCCCCCTCGACCAGCGGGCGGGCACCGGGCAGGGGAACCGCGCGGCCGTCCGGCTCGACATCCCCCAGCCCTTCAGCGCCAGTGATCAGGACGGCCACGCCGAACACGATCGCGCCAACGACCAACGCGCCGACGATGAGCAGAAGCACCTGAGCCATGGCAGAGATCGTGTCACATGAACCGGGTGACCGTCATGCCCAGCGAAGCACCCGCTTGCGCCACGCATAGAGCAGCCCAAGCGCGAGCACCGCGATGAACACGGCCATCTCGACGACGGCTGTCACCCCGAACCCAGGACGGCTGAAAATTACCGCCCACGGAAACAGGAACACACTCTCGACCGCAAACAGTGTGTACAAATACGCGTACAGATAGTACCGAATATGCACCTGGGCCCAGCCTTCACCAACTGGGTCAAGACCACACTCGTAGGACGTGTACTTGCCGGTCGACACAGCCGGCCGATTCGGACGCAACAGCCAGTTGAACAGGAATGCGGCCACGAAGACACCGACCGCTACGACCAGCAGCAGGCCGAGCGACGCGTATGAGCCCAGATACCCCGACACATCTCGCAGCGTACCGGTAGTGCCCCGTCTTCCTCACAGGTGCGGGTGCCCCCGAGCGTCGACACCCCGCAATTTCTCCGGTCGTGCACGACACATCTCCGGCTGAGGGCCAACGCTGACCAATGTGAGTTTGGCAACGTCAACGCTGGTCAGGAGGCACAAATCTCCTTCGAAGTGCTGATTTTGCGCACCAGCGGCAACCGAGATACCACTGGTCGGGGCAGTGTTTGGCTACCTAAGCCCGGCCGGACAGGGTACCTTGGCGGTTCAGGCCGGCTACCGCGTCGCTCTTGCCGCCTCGACGTCCATCCAGGCGTCGGTCAGCGCGACCGCCACCGCCGAAGCTCTGCCACCGGTGTCAGAGCGGACCACGATCCAACCGGTCCGCATTGCTGATGATCGCGCATTCGGCAGCCGAATCACCGCGTTGTCGCTCATTGGCGTCGCACTTGGATCAGTTGCTCTTATCGGAGTCCTGGTCCTTGCCTCGCTTCTGCGTCGGATGCGCGACGAGCCAGAAGCCCAACACGCCCGGTAGATTCCGGCCGTCTGGCAGCACAGCGCCATCCGCTGGCAGGCGATCGCGGATCTCCGCTAGGACAGCAAGGGGGTCAGGCCACGTGTCAAAGCAGGTCCGCCAGCTCGACCGTGTCGTCATCCGGTTCGCGGGCGACTCCGGAGACGGCATGCAGCTCACAGGTGACCGCTTCACCTCGGAGACGGCACGACTCGGCAATGACATCTCGACCTTGCCGAGCTTCCCCTCGGAGATCAGAGCCCCGGCGGGCACGATCCCTGGAGTCTCCAGCTTCCAGGTGCACTTCGCCAACTTTGACATCCTGACCCCAGGCGATGCTCCGACCCTGCTCATCGCCATGAACCCGGCGGCGCTCAAAGCCAACCTCCCAGACCTGGCCCACGGCGCCGGCATCATCGTCAACACCGACGAGTTCACCAAGCGCAACCTCGCCAAGGTGGGATACACCACCAACCCGCTGGAAGATGGCAGTCTTGACGGGTACGTCCTCCACCCCGTCGCGCTGACCTCACTGACCGTCAGAGCTCTTGAGCCCTTCGACGTTTCGAAGAAGCAGGCGGAACGCGCAAAGAACATGTTCGCCCTGGGGCTGCTCACCTGGCTGTACTCGCGGTCAGAGGAGTCGACCATCGAGTTCCTCCGGCACAAGTTCGCAGCCAAGCCACAGATCGCCGAAGCCAACATCGCCGCGTTCAAGGCCGGGTGGAACTTCGGGGAGACGACAGAGGACTTCGTCGTCCGCTACGAGGTCAAACCAGCGGGTATGCGACCGGGGTCCTACCGCAACATCACCGGAAACGCCGCACTCGCCCTCGGGCTGACCACGGCCGGGGTCCGGGCGAAACTGCCGGTCGTCCTGGGCGCCTACCCGATCACTCCTGCGACCGATATCCTGCACGAGCTGGCGAAACACAAGAGGCTCGGCGTCGCGACCGTCCAGATGGAGGATGAGATCGCGGCAGCGGGGGTCGCCCTGGGCGCGTCCTACGGCGGCTCGCTGGGGGTCACGGCCACCTCCGGTCCTGGCTTCGCGCTGAAAAGCGAGACCATCTCCCTCGGGGTCATGCTCGAGCTGCCGATGGTCATCGTCGATGTCCAGCGAGGCGGCCCGTCCACCGGCATGCCGACCAAGACCGAGCAGGCCGATCTCGACATCGCGCTGTACGGGCGGCACGGGGAAGCCCCGCTGCCCGTCCTGGCAGCACGATCGCCCGCGGACTGCTTCGACGCGGCGATCGAGGCCGCCCGGATCGCCCTGACCTACCGCACCCCAGTGATCCTGCTCTCCGACGGGTACATCGCGAACGGCTCCGAGCCGTGGCGCCTGCCGGACGTCGATGAGCTGCCTGACCTGTCGGTGTCCTTCGCCTCTGCCCCGAACAGCGACGACGGCACGACGTTCCTGCCGTACCTCCGTGATCCGGTCACCATGGCCCGCCCATGGGCGATCCCTGGAGTTCCCGGGCTCGAGCACCGGATCGGCGGGCTGGAGAAAGCCGACCGGACCGGGGCCTGCTCGCACGATCCCGACAACCATCACCGCATGGTTGAGACGCGGGCAGCCCGGATCGAGGCCATCAAGATCCCCCCCCTCCAGGTCGATGACCCCGACGGCACAGCGAGAATCCTGGTGCTCGGCTGGGGTTCGACCTATGGCCCTGTCGGCGCTGCGTGTCGCCGCCTGCGTCAGCGGGGCATCCCGATCGCCCAAGCCCATCTGCGGCATCTCAACCCAATGCCGATCAATCTCGGCGACGTGCTGTCCAGCTACGACCGGGTCATCATCCCGGAGGTCAACCTCGGTCAGCTCGCCAAGCTGATCCGGGCCAGGTATCTCGTCGATGTCATCAGCTACAACCAGGTTCGAGGCATGCCGTTCACGGCGGCCGAGCTTGAGCGCACCTTCGAAGAACTCGTCCTGAAGAACACCGTGGAGGAAGTCGTTGACCATGGCTGAGACTGTGATGTCCCCAGAGACGACCACACCGAAGCTCACGGCACGAGACTTCAAACCGGCCCAGGATGTGCGCTGGTGCCCAGGGTGCGGGTCGTATGCCGTCCTGGCTGCCGTCCAGGGCATCCTGCCGACCCTTGGCCTTCCCAGGGAACGGATCGTCTTCGTCTCCGGGATCGGTTGCTCCTCCCGGTTCCCGTACTACATGAACACCTATGGCATGCACACCATCCATGGGCGCGCTCCCGCGATCGCGACCGGCCTTTCGGTCTCTCGCCCAGACCTGTCCGTCTGGGTGATCACCGGCGACGGGGACGGGATGTCCATCGGCGGCAATCATTTGATTCACGCCCTGCGTCGAAACGTCAACATCAAGATCCTGATGTTCAACAACCGGATCTACAGCCTGACCAAAGGGCAATACTCCCCGACCTCAGAGTTCGGGAAGGTCACGAAGTCGAGTCCCTTCGGATCGGTCGATGAGCCGTTCAATCCGGTCTCGCTCGCGCTCGGAGCGGAGGCGAGCTTCGTCGCCAGAGCCGTCGACTCCGACCGCAAAGGCCTCCAATCGGTGCTGAAAGCCGCCGCTGAGCATTCTGGGTCGGCCTTCATCGAGATCTACGAGAACTGCGAGATCTTCAACGACGGCGCCTTCACCGTACTCCAAGATGCGACGACCAGGGATGACGCGCTGCTCCGGTTGGAGCCGGGGCAGCCGATCGTCAGCGGCGGCGACGGCAGATGGGCCGTCGTGCGGTCCCCCAGCGGATTCGGCCTCACCGTCGTCCCGGCCGCCTCGGTGCGGCCCAACGAGATCGTCGTCCATGATCCGACCGTCGCTGATCCCGCGTACGCCTTCGCGCTGTCCAGACTCGCCAAGACCGATCTCATGCACACTCCGGTCGGCGTCTTCCGGGCGGTCCGGCGCCCGGTCTATGACCAGTTGGTCACACAGCAGATCGACGACGAACGAGCCAAGACCAGCGGTACCCGCGAGGAGACGCTGGCGGCTCTGCTCCGCGCCGGCGACACCTGGACCATCGACTAATCGACTGGAAACGCCGCAGGCGGCGAGGGCGATGTTCCTCGCCGCCCGCGGCGTTTCCAGGATCAGACAGGATCAGATCAGAACCTCACCGCGCCAGCGACCAGATCGGGATGCTCGA
>JAFGOK010000505.1 GCA_016926535.1 Micromonosporaceae bacterium
ACCAGCGCGACGACAGCCGCAACCGCCAGGGCGAGCAGCCCTTCCCTGACCAGCGCGGCAGCGCCGGGGCGCGTCGAAGGCTGGTCCCCGTCCTGCGCTGACTCCGGCGGGTCCTGGCCGGTCGCTTCCGAGTGCGCGGCGGTCCCGGCGGGGGGCAAGGGATTCTCCACTCCGCCATCCTCCCAGGTACCCATCGAAGCATTCCCGCGCGGTAATGCGTCAGCGCCCTGACCTGTCAGCGCCCTGACTCGTCAGCGCACCGTCGGATCCATGATCACCGCAGCGGCCCGCAGCCACGCACGCCGGGTCGCCGGCTGGAGCATGTGGTACTCGATGTTGGAGCCACTCTCCAGAGCAGGATCGTAGGGGACGACCACCACCGATCTGGTCCGCGAGGCGAAGTGCGCTGCGAGATCGTCCAGGAGTGGTGTCGGATTCGGCGTCGGGCAGGACAGCAGGGTCACTCCGTTCGCGACGAGTTCCCCCATTCCGGCCTCGTCGAGCAAATCCAGCATCCAGTCTGCCGTGAACGCCGCGTCCTCCCTGGGAACGCTCGTAACGATGAGCTGGTCGGCGGTCTGGAGCACCGTCTGCCAGTTTGGGCTCTCGACGTTGTTTCCGGTATCGATGCAGATGACCTGGTGGGTGCGCCGCAGCAACTCCAGCACTCGCCGCACGGTGTACGGGTCAAGGCGCTGGGCGAAGCGGGGATTCTCCTCCCCGGCCAGCACGTTGTACGAACCATCGGAGGCGTGCCGAAGGTAGTCATCGAGCACGTGGCCCAGCTCGAAGTCGGCCACTGCCTCGACCCTGGCCAGATCAGCGATGAGATGGCGGATGGTGCGGGCATGTCGCGCACTGCCTGCCCGGAGGCCGAGGGTGCCGCGCAACTCGTTGTCGTCCCATGCGACGACCCCGCTCCCCCGGACACTGCCAATAGTCGCGGCGGCAAGCACGGTCGCCGTGGTCTTGTGCACGCCGCCCTTCGGGTTGGCGAACGCCAGCACCTGCGGTCCGTTGAGCTCACGACGCAGCGCCTGGAGCATCCGTTCCGAAGGACTCGCAACAGCGGAAGCTGGCGCCGGGGCCTGCCGCCACTCTCCTGAGACCGCTGGGTATCCTCCGCTACCCCGTCCGTCCTGCGGCAGATTCCGTCGCGGGTCCATGGGATGGACCGGACGTCCCGGCTGGCCTGGCCGCCCCGGATGACCCGGCCCTCCCGGCTGGACGGGCCTGGCTGCGGGGGGATATGGCAAGTCGGCCGGCCGAACCGGCGCGGCGGGTCTCGGCGGCTCAACTGGATACGGTGTCTCGACCGGATGCGCCGCACTCACCCTCTCGAATCGCCCATCATACTCCAAATCGGACGGCTGAGCACGCCCGAGTAGTGCCCGGTCGAGCAGCGCCCGCCAACGCGGCGCCGGCTCCGACGGCCGACCCCAGTCAGCCTCGGTCCGCTCCGCCACCACCCTCGACCTCCGTCCCACCCTTGGCCTTCAGACCAGGCTACGGACCGAACCCTATTCGGGCCACCGCCCACTGCCCATCCGCCGTGTTGGCTGAAGTCCACTTTCCCGCCTATGACCTGGTCACGCGACATATCCCCACTTCCACAACGTCAACGAGCCCTGTTGGGATGCTACCCAAACACCCCCGAACCGGACGTATCACCGAAGCGTGCTTCTGCCGAGATCCCCCTCAGTGCCCGTTACAGCGACCTGCGCCACCAGTCAGTGCAGTCCATCACTTCGGTGATGGTCGCGACAAGAGGATGGTCCAGCCCGGCCGTGATAATCGTCACCGTGACCCCCACGGCGGCGTCTGTCGCGGCGCCCGCCGCGACCCTCTGCACGATTCAGTGACCCGATTCGCGCAGGACCCTCAACGCATTTTCAAGATCATCCGGATCGTCACTGCGGAATTCCGTCCATGTTCCTGTGCCGGGATGTTCGAATCCCAGCCGGTAGGCGTGCAACCACTGCCTGGTCAGGCCGAGCCGCGCCGCGAGGGTCGGGTCGGCGCCATACGTCAGGTCCCCGACGCATGGATGCCGCAGCGCCGCGAAGTGCACCCGGATCTGATGGGTGCGACCGGTCTCAAGCCGCACGTCGAGCAGGCTCGCAGCGGGGAAGGCCTCGACTGTCTCGTAGTGCGTCACACTCGGCCGGCCGCTGGAAACGACCGCGAACTTGTAGTCCTGCGTCGGATGACGATCGATCGGAGCGTCAATCGTGCCGCCGGATGGATCCGGATGTCCCTGAACGACCGTACGGTACCGCTTCTCGACCTCCCTGGCCTTGAACGCCCGTTTGAGCAGGCTATAGGCGCGCTCGCTCTTGGCAACGACCATGAGCCCAGTCGTTCCGACGTCCAAGCGGTGCACAATGCCCTGCCGCTCGGCGGCTCCGCTGGTCGCGACGTCGTGCCCCATGGCAGCCAGGCCCGCAGTCACTGTGTACCCGGTCCAGCCTGGACTCGGATGGGCCGCGACGCCGACCGGTTTGTCGACGACGACAATCTCGCTGTCACTGTGCACGACCCGGAGTCCCGGCACGGGTTGCGGAACCATCCGTGCCGGTCCCGCCGATTCCGGCAGGGTCACCTCCAGCCAGGATCCCGCCTTGATCCGTTCGGACTTCCTGACGACAGCCCCGTCGACAGCCACGCCGCCAGCCTCCACGAGCGCCGCCGCGGCCGTCCGCGACAGCCCGAGCAGGCGGGCGATGGCTTGGTCGAGCCGGGTTCCTTCCAGCCCCTCGGGCACTGGCAATGCCCTGAGCTCGCGAAATGACTGAGATGTTCCGGCAGGGTCACGCTGGTCAGACTCGTTCACGCTGGCGAGTCTGGCATGTCGGGCAGGGCGGGTGACGGCGTGGTCGACGC
>JAFGOK010000506.1 GCA_016926535.1 Micromonosporaceae bacterium
ACTGCCCAGTTCAGGGATGTCCGACTGAGCGATACCCAGCGGAACGCTCTGCGTCGCCTGGTTGACGACGGGATCCTGTCAGCGGCCCAGGAGGAAGCAGTCCGTTCCGCGCTTGACAGCGCCCAGACGCAGCGCCGGAGTCCAGAAGGCTGGCTGGCGGAGGCTGCCGGTTACGTTGGAGGCTGCCTCCTGCTTGCCGGCGTCGTCAGCTTCCTTTCGACCTCCTGGGACTCGCTGAACCGCCCTGAACGCTCCGTCCTGCTCGCAGGGTTCGCCGTCGCCTGCGCCGGAGCGGGGGTGGCGGCGGCTGGCGGCCCGCGCCAGATCATCCCGCTGCGAGAGAGCCCCGCCCCGGGCCGCCGTCGCATCGTGGGGGTCCTCTTCGCCGTCGCCGCCGCCGTCACGGTCTTTGCCGTCGGCGTCGCCTGCGCCTCCTGGGAAGCCGTCGCCGGAGGCCTGGCCGGGCTGGTCATCGCCTGCACGGGTTACGTGCTCCTGCCGACCGTCCCGGGAATCCTCGCCTGTGCCGCGACCAGTCTCGTCGCAGCCGCGGCGCTAGCGGACGAGCTCATGGTTCGTCACGATGGCGATGGCAGCGCCCTGTCTGGGCTCTTCATGCTTGCGCTCGGCATCATCTGGACCGGCATTGCCGCGACCCGGAGAGTCCCGCCGCTGTGGCTACCGTTCACGATCGGGGTCGGCCTGGCGCTGTTCGGGGCACAGCAACTGATGGGCGATTCATCGATGGAGCCGCTTTCGCACGGTGTGACGTTCCTGGTGGCTTTGGGGAGCTTCGCTCTCTACCGCCGGTACGGCCCAACCGTGCTACTCATCCTCGGCGTCATCGGGGTGACCATCGCAGTGCCAGAGGCGGTCGCGTACTGGACCCATGAGGCTGTCGGCGGTGCCCTCATCCTGGTCGTGGCCGGCGCGACCCTGGTCGCGGCCAGCGTGGTTGGGCTGAGGATGCGCAAGGCGGCTCCGGCGGGCATGCCCTCGGCAACGGCCCCCTCGGCAACGGCCCCCGCGCCCACAGCCCCAGCAGCCGAGTCCACTGTTCGGCTGCCTCCACACCGACAGTGATCTGTCCAAGAGCCGAACATCCCGAACCGGCCTCACCGGAAGACCAAGACCTTGAGGCTCCGCCCTAGCGAGCTACTGGCGTCCGATTGTCTCAACCAGACAGGGCCGCCTCAACGGCCTAGCGGATGAACGTCGAGGCGGATATCCCGTCGGCCGCAGCGGCTTCGTCGAGACGCCGCTTTAGGTCCACGGGGAGACGCAGCAAGCTCACGACGGTCCGGGGCAGCGGCGTCGCTCGAGGGAGGCAGAGCGGCCAGCAGGGCGGCTTCTTCCTCCCGGGTGGCCACCGGCTCCGGGGTCAGGGTCTCGATCAGCTCGTTGACTTCGTCGGCACCCATGTCCAACAGGCGAAGGTCACTCATCTGCTCGATTCCCACGTCTCGGATTCCTCCGCTTCTTTGGCGCTCGTGCTCCCTGGCACCCACGATGACCGCATCGAAATCCCTCATCGGTCGGACCGTAACGATCAGTAGCCGGCCAGCCGCTGCGGCACCCCAGATATTGAGGAACAAAGGAACATCAGCCCTTCCGGGCTCCGAACCGGGACCGGACGCAGGCACTCACCGCAGAGCACCTGTAGCACCCCGTAAGGTTCAATGCCCCGTTGGGAGATTGCCCCAAAGACGACGTCCAGCCACTCGTATGGCATGTGATCGAATGTACTACGCGCTGTAGTGCATCGTCGGTGCCCGAAAGGCGCCGACTCCGACCGTCGACAGCAGAAAGGCGCCGACTCAGATTGGCCCAGCTCAGGGGCCATTTCTCATGCTCAGAGCGGAGGGTGTGGGATTCGAACCCACGAGCAAGGTCACCCCTGCTAGCGGTTTTCAAGACCAAGCGAGACAGAGCGTTGAGCAGGGCAGACGTCGCATGTCGCCTCGGTATTGCCATCGATTTGCCGTATGCCTGCCCTTCGCTTCCGTCGGGTCATCCCGCGATCCCTGGCTGATTGCTGTACGGCGACGCCAGCGAGACGGGACCCTTGAACCCCTAACCCCGAAGGCCATGGATGAATCACCCGAAAGAGGGCGGATCTACGCTCTGAGCTGCGGGAACCTTGTCATCGTCTCGCATCGTTTGACATGGCTTTTCGGGCTCAGTTGTGCCGGATCTGTGCCTGATGATCATGATAGGAGCATCGAGCATGGGCACTCCGCAGCTCGACCGTTCGGCAGTTCCCCGAACCGCCGACCATTCCGGCGAAGTATTCGACCGCCTAGTGCGCCCTCGCCACACCCGGACTCTGGCTGTACTCAGATGTTGAACCGGAGCCACCCCCGCCCGTCGGCCGACCCGTGCGAACAGCCTGCCTCGCTGGTGAGACCGGTCGGGAGGTTTCCATGGGTCCCCGGCCAAGCTCGACGCTTCATGGAGTCTTGTGCCCCGGCTCCGGCACGCCCTGTCGTTGCGACCCCTCCGCAATGATCACTCAATCGGGGGATCCTGGACCGCTCATGCGCCCCTGCATGCCTGTCATCGCCGTCGCCGTTGCGAAGATACGCAACGATGCCCTCGTGGCGCTCCTGAGACGAATCTGGGCACGGTTCATCGATCTCCCGCGCAGGCAGGCTCTCATCACGATCAGCCTGATTACCGCGCTGGGGGCTTTGATAGCATTCGCCCCTGTTTGGTGGGGCCAGCGGGCCCAGACGTTCAGCAACTTCACCATCCGCTTCTGGTTCCCCTTGCTCCT
>JAFGOK010000507.1 GCA_016926535.1 Micromonosporaceae bacterium
CCCACCCCGCCTGTTGCCATCCGGCCGGTCACGACGACCCCGCAGCACAGCACGACGATGCCGGTCAGCACGATCGCGGTGCTCAGCGGCCGGGCAAGCGAGGAGCAGGCGGCGTACCCGCTCAACCCGGCGGAGAACAGCAGCGTCATCCGGCTGCCCCCCGCCGCGACCCGCCCCGCCCCGGCGACGCCGGCCAGGACCGCCGCGGCCGCTCCGCTGATCGCGCAGGCCGCCCACAGCGGAAGCCCCAGCGCCGCCGGCACCGCGACGGTACCGAGGGCCACGCCGCTCAGGCAACCGAGCACGCGGAACCGCGAGGGCAGCATCCAGCAGCCCGCCGCCAGCACGCCGAGCGTCGCGGGGACCTGCCAACCGAATGGGTCGACCCTGGCCGCCATCGTGGACCACGCGGCCAGGTCAGCCGTCCACGGATACGGAGAGCAGGCGGCGGCCACCGCCGCCACCCCCTGGACCACCGCGACAATGCCGCAGACCACGCTCGCCCCACCAGCCGCGACCAGCGCGCCGAGACCGGTGCCCGGCTGGTGTGACACCCCCCTGGACCTGGCAACGCCCACCAGGGTCGAGAGCACCGCGACAGCGATCACCCCGCTCCCCGGTACCAGGACCGAGGCCAGCCGGGCGACGGCCAGGACCAAAGTGATCGTCACCGAGGCAATCGCCGCCCTCGACTCCGGCGCGGTGCTGGCAGCCCGCTCGTTGCGCTGGTGCACGGCCAGCACCACGACCTGCCCGCCGGCCAGCATAAGCAGCAGCGCGATGGCGGCATCAGCCGCCTGCTCCGACAGGAGGGCGCCCACCGTCGCCACCAGGAGCGCCCCGGCGGCGGCCTGGGTCCGCAGCGCGGTCACGCCGCGCCGATCGGCCGTGCAGGAGGAGGGCAGCACCATCGCCAGGCCAAGGCACCCGGTAGCGATCCCGACGGCCAAGCGCCAGATCGCAGAGGGGGCGAACTCGTGCCCTGCCAGCGGCCCTCCTGCGGCGGTGACCGCCGCCACGAGGATGGGCGTGGCTGCCAGCATCCAGCCGATCGCCCCCGCCGCGATGACCCGCGATCGGCCCTCGCCCCAGCGACCGACCAGCGCGACCACCAGGCATCCGGCACTCATCGCCGCGAGTGTCGTCGCGGTGACCCAGGCCAGGGGAAGTGCTGTCAGGACCGCGAACACCCCGAGCCCGGCGCCGGTGATGGCCCGCGAGTACGCCCTGCGGTCGGGGTCCGGCACGGCAAGGCCCGCCGCGACGAGGGCCAAGGCCCCAGCAGCCGCCGTCGCCGGCCGGGTCCACCACGGCAGCGCCAGTGCGGCCGGACCGATCACGGCAAGGACAGCGACACCGGCCAGCATCGCGTCGTGCCGCCAGTCTCCCCGGAGCAGTGCCCCGGCAGCGATCGTCGTCAGGGCAACCACGATCGGCAGGCGCCAGTCCGCTCCTGGCGGTGCGTCGATGGTCCCGACCACCTGGCGCCACGCGGGGAACGCCTCCGCCAGCGTCAGCGTCGCCGTCCTGAGCACCACCAGCGCTGTTCCTGCGGCCAGCAGGCCGGTCAGCCCCGAGGCGGTCGCCCACGGTCCGGGCCGCCAGCGGGCCGGCAGAGCCCGGATCGAGCATGCTGCGAGCGCGACAGCGCCTGCGAGGGCAAGGATTCCCAGCGCTGGGCGGGTCAGGGCGGCAATCTGGACGGCCGTGAACACCACGACCAGCATCGCAACGCTCCCGGCGACCTGCCTGGCCCAGCCGAGACCGGTAACGGCTGCGGAAACGATCCAGAGCGCGGCGATCAGCAGGGCCGCTCCGGCGGCCCAGCAGCCGGCGGTGACCTCACGAGCTGCTGAGATCCCCGCGATCGCGACCAGCATGGCCCAGAGCAGAGCGGTGCCGTGCAACCCTGCCGCAACCATCTGGAGTGGACGAGGAGCCGATCCCGAGCGCCGCAGGCGGGCGAGGATGACGAGGTCCTGGGCAGCAACCACCGCGATCAGCACAGCGGCCAGCGCAACCGGAATGGTCCGGCCGAGCAGGTCTGTCAGAGACAGCGCCGCGCGCGGCGTCTCCGAGCTGCGCCCCGGGGTGCTCAGCAGCCCAATGACCAGCAGGGGAAGGACTGGCTGCGACAGCAGCAACGCCGCGTACCGCGGTGTCACCAGCCGGGTAACAGTCCGGTACCCGACCGCGATCGCGGTGGTCAGTAAGCAGGTCAGCGCTGCATGTGCCGGCCCGGAGAGCACGTCGTCCACATGGAAGAGTCCGAATGACCACGCGGCGAAGCCGTCCAGGGCGACCAGCAGGATCGCCACCGCGCTGATGGTCTCGGCGGTCGCGGTCAGACCCCTGCGGGCCAGCAGGACGGAGACCCCGAGTGCCAGGGCGGTCCCTGCTCCCAGGATCAGCGACTGGCCGATCAGCCCGTACTCGGTCCAGGCGACAAACGCGAACGTCACCGCAGCGACGCACAGCAGCAGACCGCCGAGGGCAAGCAGCACATTCTGCACGGACAGCAGGGAGGTCTCCGGCCACGCGCTGCCCCTGCCGGCCGGGGCACCCCGCGGGGAAGGCGAAGCGGCAGGGGAAGGCTGGCCGGCCGCCAGCGGGACCTGCGACGCTGGCGGGACCTGCGACGCTGGCCCGGTGGCAGCAGCCCGCCACCGGGCAGCCTGCCTCGCCTCGGTCTCCCGCTGGGCAGCTTCCCGCTGGGCAGCCTCCCGCTGGGCGATCGACTGAACGAGCTCTTCGCGCTCGTGAACGATCGCCCGTTTGCGTTGAGCGACCATCCCCAGCTCGTGGTTCAGCCATGCGAAGCGCTGGTCACACTCGACGATCATGCGATCCAGCTGAGCGAGTCTCGTGGCCTCCCCGGCATTCATGCAGCAGAGTATGGTCGAGCGTGGTCAATCGGCGCAGCCCCGTTGACCTTTGTTCAGCCTCGGCCCCTCATTCGGCGCCCAACCGAGGCGATGAGCCGGTCCAGTTCCGAGCCGAACGGGTTGTCGTGGACCAGGTAGGTCCACGTCGCGCTCGGGCGGACCAGGCGCGACTCGTCCGGCTTCCAGTCCTCGGTCAGGTCCATCTCCTCGATCGTCTCGACCGTTCGCCGCTCGATTTCTGGGATCAGCTGGTTGAACGCCGGCACCGCGGACCGGTGGAACTCGTCGAGCGGATCGAGGCGACCGAGCGCCCGCAGGTGCACCCCCTCGCGCACCTCGGACAGCAGGGCCAGGTGTTCTGCCCACAACCGATCCAGGTGATAGAGGGCGACGGACCGCCCGATCCGCAGCAGCACCTCGTCCTCGATGTCCAGCGTCTGGTCTGGCAGCTTCTCCCGGAGCATCGGGACGACGACGTCCGTTGTCAGCAGGCGTTCCCGCCGCTCTGCCAGGACCTTCCGCTGCTGCTCGATCACGACGTTGTAGCGCCAGGTATTGCGGTGGATCTCGGCGTGCACGCCCTCGGACACCCGCTGGGCGTGCCCGACCGCCCAGATGACCTGGTCATCGACGACCAGCCCATCGAAGGTCATCTTCGGTGAGGGTGGGATGGCGCCAGCGGCCTGGCGAACGATCAGATCATCCTCAAGGGAAACGAAGAACACCGATCCCCCGGGATCTCCCTGACGGCCCGCTCGCCCGCGCAGCTGATCGTCCACGCGCCGGCTGTCGTGCCGCCCACTGCCGATGACGAACAGCCCGCCCAGCTCAGCCACCCGTTCCCGGTCTGCCTGATCGCTCCCGCCCAGGCGAATGTCGACCCCCCGACCGGCCATCTGGGTGGAGACCGTCACCGCACCGTACCGGCCGGCTTCTGCGATGATCGCCGCTTCCTCGTCGTCGTTCTTGGCGTTGAGGACCACGCACGGAACGTCGATGGCCAGCAGTTCCTTGGCCAGCTGTTCAGATTCCTTGACATCGAGCGTGCCGATCAGGACCGGCCGGCCGGTGTCGTGGTGCTTCTTGATCTCCTCGATCAGCGCCTCGTCCTTCTCAGCCCGGGTCGCATAGATCCGGTCGGGCTCGTCAACCCGGATACACGGAGTGTTGGGCGGGACGACCGCCACCTCGAGGTTGAAGAACTCCCGCAGCGGATCGCCGACGTGGACGGCCGTCGCGGTCATCCCGCACACGGTCTTGTACAGCTGGATGTAGGACTGCACCGTGATGGTGCCGAGCACCTCGCCCTCCGCGGTGGCGTCCAGGCCCTCTTTCGCCTCCACCGCAGC
>JAFGOK010000508.1 GCA_016926535.1 Micromonosporaceae bacterium
AAACAACCGATCTTCAATCGATATCCGATTTGATCGCCTTTGTTGCGTCCAAGTTAGACTTAACGACACTCACCGCCGAGTTCGGTCAAGGACCCGATCTGCGCAGCTTCCACCGCTAGGACGACCGTGAATGGATACGTTGGTGACCGCGACATCGGTCAGATCGGTGTTTCGGCTGGTGCGCAGGACCGTGACCGTCCTGGTGCTGCCCCCCAGCGCCTGGATCAGTGGCCCGAACGCCGAATGGGGTCTACTCCGAACACCATGAACGCCAACTCGCGGCCCGAAAAGACCCAATGAATCCGTTGCATCCTGATGTTCGTGCTACTCAGTGCCCGGTTTGACAAAGATCCAATATCTGGTTTGCCCAGGTCAAGGCATGATCATGTTGGGTGCTGATGTGGGACTTTGGGTGTTTCACGAATGTGTCACCATATGATAAAAATTCAATAACTTCGGAATCTTTTCGCCCTGTTTGCAGGCATGCGGGCCTGCCGCGCGATCCAGGGACACGGACGTGGTCTGGCGGATGACGCTGTTGGCTGTGGTGCGGTGCTTCAGGCCGCGAACGGGTGATGTTCGAGGTGGTGGATGGTCAAGATCGCCTTGACCATCTGGGTGCACCGCTCGGGACGACACCGCAGTTCGGTGGCCAGGATCCACCACCACTTCAGCTGCGCGTTGCCTCGTTCCCCCAGACAGCGCAGGCTGGCGTGGAGTTGGTTGGCCAGTCGTTTGGCGACCGGGAGTTCCTTCTCGCCGCGCTTGCGCTTGTATCCGCAGGCGACGTCGTCGAGACCGACGTAGCCGAGGTCGGCCAGCAGTCCGACGAATCGTGTGATCTTCGAGGTGAGTTTCCAGCGGTGGGCCGCAGTGATGCCGTTGACCTTGCCGGGCAGAAAGGCCGAGGCCCACAGCAGCGTGCCTTCGGGGGCGCAGACGATCTGGACGTTGACGCCGTGGCATTTGTACTTGCCACTGTAGTGGATCTGGCGACGGGTGATTGCGTCCGAAGGCGACGGTCGGGACCTCACGATCAAATGATCAAGCGATTGACCTGCCGCAATGAGAAACCAGCAATCCTGTCAAATCACGCTCTGACCAGGCACAACGCCACGATGCAACGGGCTCGCTGTGGACCATCAACGATCAATGTTCAAGCATCGAAATTGTTGGACAACCCGCAGCGAGCTGTCTGCACACATACCGCTGCCAGTCAACTACCCGCCCGTGAACGGGCAGGCTTGCGGGTCTCTGTCCTCGCTGGCTGCGGGGTCAGGCCGCGTGTGGGCGGTTGACGGCGCCCCAGTCCGCGACAGCGCGTGTTGCGATGTTGCGGGCCGCGTTGTGATCGGCGTGGGCAACGACCCCGCACGAGCCACAGTGGAAGGTTTCCTGGTCGGGTCGGTTGCGCTTGTCCCGATGCCCGCACTCGGCGCAGGTCTGGGAGGTGTACCGGGGGTCGACGGCGACCAGCGGCACCCCAGCCAGGCGGGCCTTGTAGGCCAGGAACCCACCGAGTTGCTGGAACGACCACGACGACAGGGTGACCCGTTGGGGCTTACGCAGCCGGACCCGCTCGCGGATCCCCGTCAACTGTTCGACGGCGATACCCCGACCGGTGCGTGCAGCCTCGGCCACGATCGTCTTGGCGATGATGTGGTTGGTGTTCGCGGCGTGTCGCGCTTCCTTCCTGCGTCGCCGGGCGAGCAGCCGCCTGGCGGACTGGGTGCCCTTGGCCTGCAGGCGCCTGCGGAGGCGCTGCTGGCGGCGCCGGTAGCCGTTGAGCTGCGCCCCGGCATACCGGGTGCCGTCACCGTCGTAGGCGATGTTGACGATGCCCAGGTCCACACCCAGGAACCCGTCCGGCTGGTAAACCTCGGGTTCGTCGACCTCCACGGTGGCGTACAGGAACCACCGGCCGTCGCGGTGGACCAGGTCGCACTCGCCGACCGGGCGGGTAGCCACCGTCGTGAGCTGGTCGGGCGAGCCGGTGAACGCAACGTTCTTCAACCGCCCGGATACCGTCCAGATCGACACGGTGCGCTCGTCATGGTGCCAGGACAGCATCCGCGCGTCGTACGGTTGAGCCGCGTCCGGGCGGAAGACGACTGGGTTGGACTCGACCCGACGCCGACGCGAACTGCCGGGCGTGCCGTACCGGCCGGCCCTCAGATTCGCCGCGAGGGTGGTGTACGCATCAGCGACCTTCTTGATCACATGCTGTGCGGCCTGCGCCCCGAGCCCATGGGCGGCCTTGATGTCCTGGTAGGTGTGCCGGCGCAGGTCGTAGTTACGGAAGGTGCCGGTCTGCCGCGCTACTGTGGCCACCTGCGTGGCCGCACTGTTGCACGCGTGCAGGGTGGCCTCCAACGCCGCCGCCTGCTCGGGCGTCGGCAGGAGCTTCACCTGCACGACCAGCTTCACCTCGATACCATACCATTTGGTCTATGTCACCCCGATGGACCCCAGATCCCGATGTGCGACGCGGCCGGAGCGTCATCCACAACCTGCACGCACATTTGGTCTTCACCACCAAGTACCGGCGAGGGGCACTCACCGGCCCGATCCTCACCCGCTGCCAGCAGGTCATGGCAGGTGTGTGCACCGATTTCGGCGCCGAACTCCGCGAGTTCAACGGCGAGCACGACCACGTCCACCTCCTCGTGCACTATCCGCCGACGCCTAGCCCTGTCCAGGCTGGTCAACTCCTCTCAAGGGCGTATCGGCCCGCTACCTGCGCCAGGAGTTCCACGGGCACCTGTCCCGATACCTGTGGGGCGGGCACCTGTGGTCGCCGTCGTACTTCGCCGGTTCCTGCGGCGGCGCACCACTCGCGATCATCCGCGAGTACCTCGATCAGCAACAGCGCCCAGATTGACGCCCACCTACCGGTGGGCTACCCCTGACCTGCTCCGCAGGAGATTCGATTCCTCCCAGCCGTGAACGGCCGGGGTTCCTCGAAAAGGCCGCTGAATAACGCGGAACGCCGAGTGTGGATGCAAGGCGTGTCGCTGGACTCAATCTCTGGCCAGGGCAAGCCGCTGTTCCTGTATCAAGAACGCCCTGCTGCGAAATCCTGGGAGGAATTTCGAGGTCCGGCTGTATAGGGAGAATGCACTCGTGGTGGCTGATTGAAATCAGCCACCACGAGGATCGCGACTACTTTGTCAGGCTGTTCGGTCACCCATGGTGACCGCGGGTAGTCCTACGCGGTGAACCGCACGCGCCGGCGGCGGGCGATGAGGTACGCCCCGGCTCCGACGACGACCAGGACGACGGCAGTACCGGCGATCAGCCCCGTATTCGATCCGGTGACCGGCAGAGTGGCACCAGTGGCGGACGTCGTGGGTGTGACGCTGGCCGAGGGCTTCTTGCACACCGAGGAGACATCCACGGTGAGGCTCACCAGTTCCTGCTCCCCGGTGGCCTTGCCGCCGGGGATGGTCACCCGGAGGGTGGCCGTGGTTGTACCAGCGGGGAGCGTCTGCCGGCTCTCGTTCCACGCGTCCGCGCTGATCTCGTCACTTCCCGAGAGGTCGACCCAGTCTTCCTCTGTGGGCTCCGGGGTTACCTCAATGGCGAGTTCGCTCTGGTCAGCGATTTCCTCGGCACCCAACTCGGTGAGCTTGACGCCCCAGGTGATCTCGACTCGATTCTGGGCATTGCATTGCTCGCTGTGCTTGGCCTCCAGCAAAGGACCGTCAGTCGCGAAGGCGGGGGTCATGAATGCCAAGGCCGCAAGAGCGCCGGCAGCTCCAGCGCCGACAACGGTGCGAGCCCGCCGGACTGACAGCAGAGAGTGTCGCAAGGGGTCCTCCTGAGTAGGGAAGGGCGTGGCATCGCCCGGAAATCCGGAAATAACGCCATGGCTGCCAAGCCACGGCGCAATTCCGGCCACGGGACGATGTGCCTTCCTGTGACCAGTGGAGCATATTGTCCTGATGCGGCAGAGGCAAAGTCGCGGCATCTTACCGAGATTTCGGCAAGGGATGGCCAACAGATGACTGCGACTCAGGTCGGCAACAATGTCCGACATGTCGTTGATCAATTGAATTGGGCGAATACCTCGGCTCGGGCTCAGATCAGGAGGGACTCCCGCATGGCCTTTCCCGGATTGAAAGTGCCGACGACCCGGTCGCAGGCGGGGTCGTGCACGTCAAGGCTGTTGTTCCGTCGCATCAGCTCCCGGACGGGAGGTGGCAGCGGGGGAGGCGTCGCCAGGGCCGCGCGAAGCTGCTGAGTCGCAGCGATCAACCGATTGGCCAGGGTCACGGCGTCGGTGTCCACCCGGACTCGGCCGTACTCCCAGCCGGCGATGATCAGATCGAGGATTTCGAACAGGTGGGCCAGCAGCGGTTCCGGATCAGCCACCTGGACAACTCGGCGGGTCTGGGAGCCGATGACCGTGACAGCAGCAGCGACCTGCACATACGGGAAGAGGCCGCAGGGCAGGGCAAACAGGGTCCACCGCAGCCGCCCCCCGGCAGCCCTCCACAGTGGCCGGTAGTTCCTGCGGTGGACGGCGAGGTCCTGCCGGGTTCGCTGGCGCAGGCCGGTGGCTTGGGCGAGGAGATCCGCATGAGCGGCGTCCGCGAACTCGCGCACGATGGTGATAGCCACGAGCAGGCCGTCGTCACCGTCCAGCAACCGGACGACGGCATCGTGCTGATCGGGGAACGGGACCCGCGACTGCGGTCCGAACCGGTCCCGGGCCTCGTGCATCAGCGCCTGCTGGCAGGCCGGATCGTGGTGAACCTGGCGCCTGCGCGACCCAAAGCGGAGCCACCGCATGTCGTCTCGTCTCAGTTGACCGTTCGCGGGACGCGCCCATGCTAGCGGAGACCGTCCACG
>JAFGOK010000509.1 GCA_016926535.1 Micromonosporaceae bacterium
GGGCCAGGGCGGTCAGGTACCACGACGCGGCCGGAGCGGCGGCCGCGCCCGTGTCGCAGGCGGCGATGCGTTGCCGGCTGTCGTCGTCAAGACCGGTGACGGCCACGGCCAGGGCGGTCGTCCCGAGCATGACCAGGATGACGGCCGTCACCGCGTATCGGGTGGCAGCCGGGCGCCGGCGCCCGGCTGCGTCCTGTGATGCTGGCGGTTGGGTCGGGCTGGGGAATGCCCCTGACGACTGCTCCGCGTTGTGTTCGTTCATGGGTATCGATGCTCACCAGTCGGGGTTGACTCGGACGATGTGGATGGTCTGCCTGGAGCCGCCGTCCTGGTGTTCCTGGATCTCCAGGCGGCCGTCGAGGGAGGCGTCCAGTCGCGGGCTGCTGTGTTGGGTGGAGCGGATGTCGCCATCGATGGTGCCGGTCACCACGGCGGTGTAGTGGATCGTGCCGTGCTCGTCCTCCCAGAACACCAGGTCACCGGGGCGTGCCTCGGCTTGGCTGACCTCGTAGCCGCGATGTTCGACCATGAAGTCGTGAAGCTCGGGGGCCTGGACCCAGGAGGCGGTGACCTCCCAGGTGCCGTGGTCGAGCAGACCACCGGAGCCGACCTGGTAGTCCACTCCGCCGCCGTCATGTACGGCAGTGGAGGCAAAATTGGTGCAGTTGTTGTCGAAGATGTCGTCGGATCTGTCGTTCCAGTGCGTTTCGGCCCATCCGGCCGCCCCGGCAGCATCGTAGGTGCCAGCCCCGTGCAACTCGTTCTTGACGTCCTGCGGGATACCATCCAGGCCCGCCAGTTCTGGGGCGGCCGCCTGTTTGAGGAGGTCCCGGTCGTCGGCTGTCAGTGACGCCCACCATGCGGTGACCTGTTCGGCGTCCCCTTCCGGCAACACGCCGGCGATCATGCTCATCTCCAGCCGCGAGGCCAGAGCGAGGTCGTTGTCGAGGGCGCGGTCCACGTCGCGCTGGTCGACCGCGTCGGCCAGTGCGGCCAGTCCATTCTGGGATGCGGCGTCCGCGCGGGTGGCGCCGTCCACGGCCTGGCAGAGCAGGAAGCACACCGTGCGCCACGTCCCGCTGTCGGCTGCCAGCCGATCGTCGGGTGCGGCATCCAGCGGCGGGTACACCGCACCGTTGTCGTCGACGCGTATGCGGTGCCGCTCGGCGATATCCAGGCCGTGTCGCAGTGAGTTCTGGGTGATGTGGAACGCGTGGGCGAGTCCTTGGACGATGGATCCGACCGCTCGGTACTCGGCCGAGGCGATCAGCATCTGATGCATCAGTTCCGTCAGACGGTCCCGGGCCCCATCTCCGGCCGATGATCGCCATGCCTGGCCGAGGTCGTCCCGGTGCCGGCGCAGCGTGCGTGCGGCGTCCATGGCGGTACGGGAGCGGGAGGACCATGCTGCTGCGGCCTGCGCAAACAGCTGTGGTTGGGCGTCGCGCAACTGCAGGTAGGTCACCATGTCAGTGCCCAGTCTGCAGACGTCGGAAGCGAGCATCGGAATTCGCGTCAGCCGCCTGGTAGTCGTTGGCTGCGGTGTCCAGGCCGTTGCCAGCCTGGGCGATGTCACCCAGCAGTGCCCGCCCGCGATCGCACCATCGCAGCGAACACTTCTCCAGGGCCGTGGCCGACATCAGGCCGGCGTGCCGGTCGATCGCCTCCTCGCTGGCGGTGGAGGCGGTGCCGATGTTCCCGCGGAGATCGTCGCTGTCCTGCCGGAGTTTCGCGGCCAGTGACCGCACCCACGGTATGTCGATCTCCATGCTGTGCCCTCATCGTCGGTGTCGTACGTGGCGAGCACGATACGAGATCAGGATCTGGGCCGCTGCCCCGTGTGGCCAGCGGGTATGCATCTGGAAATATCCGTATCGGCCAGACCCGAGTGCTTCGGCACCCCCCGTTTACCCCCCGAAAACCCTGTCCAACGGATGACAATGAGTGACAAGTGATGATTGACTATCTCTGGCCTTTTCGCTGGTCAAAGCCAATTGTTGGCAGCCAATGGCAAGCCCGCAGCTACTACGTTTGGTAACCGACATCTTCGGTGTCGACCCGGCACCGGCCGATCCTCCAGCCCGGCGGGACCAGACTCCCGAAACCGACGAACCCGCCGATACCGCCTGTCAAGTCACCCGTAGTGCCACAGCGGCCTGCGCAGCCGACACCACCCCATCCGCCACCCGCCGAGCCACCCGTACCCGGGTCTTCGTAGGCGCCCGATCGCCAGACGCCGAACTACGATCCTCGCGTACGACGGGTATCAGCACGAAGGCCACAACCACGTCAGAGCCTTGAGGAATCATCGAATATTAGTAAATGACATTATGTATGTATTAATACCAATTCCCTCGTAATGATTTGTTTGGCCTCAGCTAGTAAGCGCTGGATCCACGCACCACGGTGGCCAGAGTTCGTATAATGATCGCGAGATTCATGGTGAGCGACCAGTTTTCCACATAGGATAGATCCAGCCGGATCGCTTCCTCCCAGGACAGATCCGCCCGCCCGGACACCTGCCACAGTCCGTGAGGCCCGGCTTCGCGACCAGCCGGCGGCGCATGTCGCCGGGGTACCGGGCGACTTCGGCGGTCAGCGGCGCAGGATGCGCCCCACCGGGGTGACCCGGGGGTCATGCCGCATCTTGAACAGCACGCCGTCGGTCTCGTTCATCGGGCGCAGCTGCGCCAGGCGGGACTCCGCGTCGGAGTACAGGGTGCGGAACCTGTACATCCGGAACGGTCGGCCGCCCTTGCCGACGCGGACCTGCCGGAAGATCACTGGGCCACGGTCGCCGGAGCCGAACCTCACTGCGAGCGCGATGATCAGCAGCGGTATGGCGGTCAGGGCGAGCAGCGCCAGCGCGCCGAGGCGGTCGAAGACGTCCTTGATGACGCGCCGCACGCCCTTGAGATAGGCGTGCTCGACGTGCAGCAGCGGCAGGCCGTCCGACGGGCCGGATCGTGGTGCGGTCCCCGGCGACGTCGATGAGAGGGCTGGCCACAATGAGGTCGATATCGTCACGCTCAAGCTGCCAGGCCAGCCGACGCACGGCGGCGCCGTCGATCTCGGGACAGGGCAGCACGATGACCGTGTCGGCCTCGGCGAGCGTCACTGCCCGGGCGACCTGATCGAAGTCGCCATAGATCGGGGGAAGCGCAACGCTGGCGCGGCAGGGGGCCGAGCTCTCGGCTGCGGTGGTTGGCAGGCAGGCGCCTACGACGCCCAGGCCGTGGTGGCGTTCTCGGCTCAGCCGGCTGGCCGTCTGGCGTACCGAGTGTTCGTGGCCGACCAGGATGACCCGGTTGAGCCGTTCGCCGCGCCCCCACCGGCGATGCAGGCGCTGCCGCAGCAGGTACCGGCCGAGCACGCTGCACGCCGCGGCCAGCAGGACGGAGGCAGCCGAAGCGCTTCGCGTGCCGCGCAGAAGCGGCGCTGTCCCTGATGGCTGCGCAAATGCCTCTTCGTCTTCCCAGTCATCGTGGTCATACGGCCTCCAGCGCCTCGTCGGACGGGTAGAGGCTCTGCGTGGTGATCACAGCCACCACGGCGTCATCGAGTCGAGCTGCCGTGCGGCCGAACTGCACAGATTACCTTTCAGCATCTGATTCAGTCCTTAGTGGGAATATCTGATTCATTCTACATGCCTGCGGCTATGGTCGGTGAGGTGCTCGACGGCGGATCCGCCGCTGTCGACCAAACTCGACGCGGGGTGTGACCTGGCTGTGACAGAGACCAATACTGCGAAGCTCGCGGTCCTCATCGACGCGGACAATGCGCAGCCGACCAGCATCGCAGCGTTGCTGGCCGAGATCGCCAAGTACGGCACGGCGCACGTCAAACGCGCGTACGGCGACTGGACCGGCACCAGCCTCAAAGGCTGGAAGGACCACCTGCTGGCCCAGTCCATCCATCCGATCCAGCAGTTTGCCTACACCAGCGGCAAGAACGCCACCGATGCCGCCATGATTATCGATGCGATGGATCTGCTGTACTCCGACCGGTTCGACGGCTTCTGCATCGTTTCCAGCGACAGCGACTTCACCCGCTTGGCCTCCAGGCTGCGGGAGTCCGGCCTGACCGTCTATGGCTTCGGCGAGCGCAAGACCCCGAAGCCCTTCGTGGCCGCCTGCGACAAGTTCGTCTATACCGAGAACCTTGCCTACACCGACGAGGTCGTGGCGGCCGACGAGACGGCCAAGCCCACGCCCCGGGCCAGCGCCGTCCAACTCAAGGGCGACGCTGCCCTGGTCAACCAGTTGCGCAGCGTGGTCGAGGCCGCCTCCGACGACGACGGATGGGCGCCCTTGGCCAATGTGGGCCACATCCTCACCACCCAGCGTCCGGACTTCGACTCCCGCAGCTACGGCTATGCCAAGCTCAGTGATCTCATCACGGCGACCACCCTGTTCGAACTCGACCGCCGCACTCCCGATGGCGGCAAGGCTGGGATCATCCACGTCCGCGGCAAGCGCCGCCGAACGGCCGCAAAGAGATAGTCCACAAACGATGTCAGTGGGACCGTGCGGCGTTCGACCACCAAGGGGTTCGATGGTGATCGCGAGGGTGAGGCCGATGATGGTCTGCCGGGAACCGCCGTCCTGGTGTTCCTGGATCTCCAGGCGGCCGTCGAGGGGGACAGTGGTCGCCCTGCCGCGAGCTGTGGGCCAACTACCACAATGTGGACACCATGCTGTATCGGACCAGAGACAGCCAGGCGTACGGTCAGGGACACCAGCTCTGTCGTGCGCCGGGCGGCGGTCGCCGGTCGCCTCTATCCGAACAGGTCGGTGTGCATGCCCTGGGACCAGCGTCCTTGTTGGATGTTCCAGTCGTAGGACAGCCTCGGGTTGTACCGCTGGTCGCCTGAGCGCATGACCCACCTCAGGGGGCGGTCGGCGGTACCCAGGGTCTGGCGGATCTCCCGCCCGTTGATGTTGGCGACGAGGTCCACGGCCCCGGTGTAGAGGTACTCCTGCTGGGATGCGACCGTCATCAGTGCTGCGGCGAAGTCCGCCTTGCGGCAGACGATGGACTCCGGGGGCAGGTCGTGCCAGGTATTGTCGCTGGCGTGCCAGTTCTGCCACCGGGTCTTCTGGCTGAGTGTGTCGACTTCGATCATGTAGCTTGGGCTGCCGGCTGCCCCGTACTCGCAGCGGATCATGGTGATGTCGCGGACCGGGCGGCGCTGGAGGACCCGGACCTGTACCTGCGTGATGGCCACGACGTCGGCGTCGCCGGCGGTCAGGACGAGCTGGTGTTCCGGGTTGACGACGTAGAGGTTCGGGGTGTTGGTGATCCAGTCGGACCAGTGGTCGCAGTGGTGCAGTGCCTGGTCGGTGGAGTAGGCGGGTGGTCGGGGCAGGTCCTGGGGTCGCCCGTCGTAGACGACGTCGATCGCCATGGCGGGGGTGATGGTGACGTCGCCGCGGGGTGAGGCCTGGGCGATCGTCTGGCAGTTGAGGTTGTTGTTGGTGCCCTGGGCGTTGCAGTCGCCGGTGATCACGTTGTCGTGGTCGGGTTGCCCTCCGGTCGCGGTGCACGCCGCGGCGATGGCCACGATCACGCCGATGGTGCCGACGACGGCTCCGACACCCTGCCACCACGGGCGGTCCAGTGACCGTCGCCAGCCGCGGCTGGTCGCCGGCGGTGGGCTGCCCGCCGTGGGGTCGGAATCCAGATTCGCCATGTTCATCCCCCATGCGATGGCCAGTGGGTACCGGGTGGTCCGCCGACTCCTGCCGTCGTCGAGCCGTTTCCCGTGCCCTGAAGGGTCACATGGTGCAGGATCACACGGCGATCGTGGACGCGGGGGTCTGTCGGCGGGCGGCGATGGCTGTGGGGGTACGGACGTGGGTCTGCGTCGTTGCTGCTGAGCGTGCGTGCCGTCGCAGTTTGCCCTGCCAGCGGGCGGCCTGGCCACGCATCCGGGCGTGGGGTTCCAGGGCGTGGCTGTGGTCACTCGGCCAGCCATGTCGACCTGATCGGAGGACCCCCACCCGGTGACGCCACGGGCGGGGGCGGCTGGAAGGGCTTCGCCGCGATCGTGGCGTCCTATGGGGACATCGTGTCGGCCGCAAGGCACGTCCGGGGCCGGGTCGGGTCAGCCTGGACGATCCAGCTGGATTCTCCGGTGAAGATGGTCCAGCAGGGGACATCCTCACCGATCGTCGTGGTCACAGACCACGGCATGGTCGCCATCGACACCAGGACGACCGGCGGATGCCTCGCGGGGGCCTGGATCATCGGATCCGGCTGATGCCAGATGTCGTCTGCCTCGTGGTAGATGTCGCCCGTTAGAGCCTCGGCACAGACCACGCTGGGAGTGCCCTCCAGCATGATGAGTGACCGTGCTCAGACGTCGGACCATCCCAGCCGATCCGTCCACCCGTCCGTGCCACGGTGTCGGTATCCGGACGTACCTGGGGCAAGCCGACCCGCACCGCCGGGTTCACGTTGTCGACAGCCTGGGCCACCAGGTCGGGGCTTCGCTGGGGATTCAGTGGCCGGCGTCCTGCGAGGCCAGTCGCTGGAGCGGGAAAGTGCGGCGTTGCTGTCGAGTCAGCGGCCCCAGGCGAGCCGATGGGACGCGTGGCGATTACGAGCCCGACTGGAAGTGCGATCACGGTGATCGCGAGGCCGAGGCCGATGATGATCGTCGTTCGTCGCTCGGTTGCGCGTCGGTGGGCGCGAACAGCGCAGCCGAGGGCGACTGCCAGCAGCAGCGGTCCGGCAACGG
Organism: Micromonosporaceae bacterium; assembly: GCA_016926535.1. GTDB lineage: Bacteria > Actinomycetota > Actinomycetes > Mycobacteriales > Micromonosporaceae > JABDRL01. The sequence continues at coordinate 6,743 of JAFGOK010000509.1, forward strand.
CCAGCGCGGTCAGGTACCCCGATGCAGCTGGCGCGGCGGCTGCGCCCGTGTCACAGGTGGCGATGCGCTGCCTGCTGTCGTCGTCAAGACCGGTGACGGCCACGGTCAGGGACAGACTGCGACGCGGCGTCGCCGCAGGCATCCTCGGACGACTCCTCGGCCGTTCCACCATCAGTTCATCCAGGATCATCCGGGTCATGCTGTCGGACCTTTCTGGAACACCGGCACCAGATCGCAGGTTTCTGGTCCAGGAGATACGCGGAGAGGTCTTCGAACCAGCGACGACCGGGCAGCTCGATCTCTACGAGGGCCGCGTCGTGCTGGCCCTGCACCAGGGATCCGTCGTGACCGGCCGGCTGTGGCTGCGACGGGATGCCGCTGGGACCGAGGAAGCCAAGATCTGCCGGGTGGAAGGCGAGCCGGTCGAGGCTTTCCCAGCAGATCTGCGGCTCCTGGGAGCGGCTGTGTAGTCCGGCCCGAGATAGGTCCGTCCGGGATGCATCGATGCTCAGCTCGGTGGCGTGGCGCTATGAAGTGATGCTTGAAAGATCCTGTGGTTTGCCTTTAGAGTGCCTTTCGCGTTGCGGAGTGCGGGGGAGGCTGTCGTGGCAAGCCGTTGGGCCGGCGGGAAACGGGCGTATTCGGTGGCGCTTGTGTCCACTCTGGTAGCTGCTTTTCTGGCCGGGGTTGTCAGTGGGGACAGTCGATCTGGTGCTCCGAGAGATGACCTGGATGGACGGTCGATAACGGACAGGATCCAGGCGGCAGCGATTGCTGAGGCGCGGCGGACGAGGACCCCGGTGCCCATCGCCGAGTTGACCACCGAGACCGCGGAATACACCGCGTTGCCCTCCGGGGACGTGCGCCTCACCGAGTCGGCCGGTGCCGTTCGCGTCCGGCGTGACGGGCGGTGGGTGCCGGTCGATCTCGCGTTGACCCGTGCTGGCAACGGTGGGATCGCCCCGATTGCCCATCCTAACGATCTTCGCCTGTCAGGGGGCGCCAGCGGTGCGGGCGAGCATGAGATCGCCTCGATGGATGTGGGTTCCAGCCGGGTGGCGCTGGGCTGGGCCGGTCGGCTGCCGGCCCCGGTGCTGGCAGGCGAGCGTGCGACCTACCCGGATGTGCTGCCCGGGGTTGATCTGGTGGTGGAGTCGGTCAGGCGCGGGTTTGCCCAGACCCTGGTGGTTCGGGATCGTGCGGCGATCGACCAGGTGGCCCGGGTACGGCTGACGCTGACCGGTGGCGACGGTGCGATCTCCTATGCCAGGACCGCCGATGGTGGGCTGACCTTGACCGGGGGCGGTGCGGCGCTGGCGAGTATGCCGGCGTTGCGGATGTGGGACGCCCAGTCGGATTCGGTCGCAGGTCCTCTGCGTTCGACGGAGATCGCGACCTCGGTCGAGTCGATCTTCGATGGGGTGGCGCTGACCCTGACTCCTGATCTGGCCTGGATGCGGGATCCGGCGACGGTCTTCCCGGTCACTCTCGATCCGACGCTGACCACGGTGTCGACGACGTTCGATACCTACGTGTGGGAGAACCACACCAGTGACTACAGTGCGGCAGCCGACCTGCGGTTGGGGAAGCTGGCGCTGGCGACCGGCTCCACCGACGGCAACATCACCCGGTCCTTCCTGACCTGGAACACCTCGGCCCTGGCGGGCAAGCAGATCACGTCGGCGACGGTGAACTTCTACAGTTTCTGGTCGCACACGTGTGATCCGATGGGGTGGCGGATCTGGACGGCGGGCTCCGCCGCCAGTGCCTCAACCCGGTGGACGGCGCAACCGACACTGGTTGCGGCCGAGGCGGAGTCGACGGCGACCACTGGTGGGACCAACTGTGCGGATGCCTGGGTGGCCGTCGACGGGGTGTCGTTCTTCCAGCGGGCGGCCACCGCTGGTAGCACCGCCGCGTCGATGGGCTTGGCGGCGACTGACGAGACGAACGTGCTCGGGTTCAAGCAGTTTCGCTCCCGGGATGCCACCAGCACCGCGCAGGTGCCGTATGCGACGGTGACCTACAACGCGTGGCCGACGGTTACCAGCCGGGCGACGGTTCCCGCCTCGTCCTGCGTGACCGGTTCCGGTCGTCCGGCGCTGAACACGCTGACGCCGACGTTGAAGGCCACGGTCTCTGACGCTGACGCGTCGTCGCTGGCGGTGACCTTCGAGTGGTGGCTGGTCGGTGGAGCGCAGGCCCTTGGCTCGTCCACGGTGTCCGGGGTCGCCTCGGGGGCGACGGCGAGTGTGACGATCCCGTCGGGGGCGTTGATGGACGGCGGGTCCTACCGGTGGCGGGTGCTGGCCTCCGACGGGGTGGCCAATGCCGCGGTGTGGTCGTCGTTCTGCGAGCTGACGGTGTATGTCACCGCGCCGCCCGCGTCCGGGTGCAGCGGGGGTACTCCGAGTGACGTCAACGGAGACGGGGTGCGTGATCTGATCATCGCCGATCCGGAGGCGACGGTTGGTTCGGCCGGGCGGGCGGGCGCTGTCCAGGTGGTTTACGGCGGGGCGGGCGCGGTGGCGACCCTGACCGAGGACACGGCCGGCATTGGCGGGGTGGCCGCCGAGGGCGAGCAGTTTGGCTCCGCGGTGGCGGTCTACGACGTGAACCTGGACGGGTGCCAGGACGTGGCCGTCGGGGCGCCGTTTGAGAACGTCAACGGGGTTCGGGCCGCTGGGGCGGTGTTCGTGCTGCTGGGTTCCCCGGCGGGGCTCGCCGCCGGTCCGGCGTCGCTGGTCTGGCACCAGGATCTGGCGGAGATCGCCGACGGTGCGGAGGCTGAGGACTGGTTCGGGTTCGCTCTGGCCGCTGGTCAGACCGCGGCGGGGGAGGGCTATCTGGTCATCGGGGCGCCCGGGGAGGATCTGGGGACCGCTGTGGACACCGGTGTGGTGCACTACGTGCGCGGTGGCCGGCACAGCGTTCTGGATCAGTCCGCCGCCGGGGCCAATGAGACCGATGACCGGTTCGGGTCCTCGGTGGCCGGGTCGCCCAGCCACCTTGCGGTCGGGCACCCCGGGGAGGACGTCGGCGGTCAGGGGTTCGCCGGGGCGGTGAGCGTGTTCAGTCACACCCTGACCGCTGCTGGCGTTCCGACCCTGGTCACGATGGTCGATCAGGCGACATCCGCAGGTTCCGAGACCCCGGAGGCGGGGGACCAGATGGGGGCGTCGGTGGTCTTGGCGCCCTACCGGTCCTCGGCGACCGCGACCGGTGAGTCGGCGCTGGTGATCGGGGTGCCCGGGGAGGACCTGACCGGTCAGGGCGAGAACGGGAACGCGACCGCGGTCGCGGATGCCGGCCTGGTGATGCGGTTGGTCGTCGGCGCCGGTGGATTGACCCCGTGCGGGGATATCACCCGGGCAACAGCTGCTGTGGACGGTGACCTCGGCGACGGGGATTACCTCGGGCAGCGGGTCATGGTGGTCAACCTCGCCCCCACCCAGGTGTCGACTCCGGCGACGGTGCGGGTCGTGGTCGGCATTCCCGGGGAGGACGGTGCGGCGGGGGCGGATACCGGCGCGTTCCAGGTCTTTGGATGGCGGGCTGATCCGGGCGCCGACGACGTGGTCATCCGTCGGACCGGCGACAGCGGCACCGGTCTGCCTGGCCAGGCGGCGTCCATGGATCTGCTGGGGCTTTCGGCGGCGGCGAGTGCTGAGCGGCTGTATGTGGCCAGCCCCTACGGGCAGGCGGGGGTCTACGCCCTGGGCTGGTCGGATCTGGCGGCTGGCACGGTTGGCGTGGTCGAGACCTGGCAGCCGGGTGTGGGCGGGGTGCCCGCCGGTGGGCGCGCTTTCGGCGCGGCGCTCGGCTAGGCGAAGGGCACCGGGTGTGAGACGACCAGCGAGCACGGACGTTGAGACGACCATCGGGTTGCGGGGAGGCACCATGACCAGGAGTGGGAACATGGCCGGGGGCCGGGGTCGTTGGCTGGGCCGGGTCACCACCGGTATTGCCCTGACCGGCCTGCTGGGCCTTTCGACCTGGGGGGTTCCAGCGGATGAGTCTCTGGGAGACCGTGTCCCGGAGATGGCGGATCCGGCTGCCCCGATGGTGCTGGCCGCCGAGGAGAGCGGGGTCAGGCAGTCGGAGGCCGAGGCTGTGGCTGAGGCGATCGCCACCGGGGAACGGGTGGAGATCGGCGCCTTCCGGTCGGAGCGGCGCGAGGTGTACGCCAACCCCGACGGGACGACCACTGCTGTTGAGCACGCCCAGCCGGTGCGGGTGGTCCGTGATGGGACGTGGGTTCCCGTCGACACCACCCTGGTCCGGGGGGCCGATGGGAGGATCGGTCCGAAAGCCACGACCCTGGGCCTGCGGCTGTCGGGTGGGGGCGATACTCCGCTGATCGTCGCGGAGCGGGCGGGCCGGTCGATGACCCTGGACTGGCCGGGTACCCTGCCGGAGCCGACCATCGCCGCCGACCAGGCCACCTACGCCGAGGTTCTGCCCGGGGTCGACCTGGTCGTCACCGTGGCAGACAGTGGCTTCTCCCATGTCCTGGTGGTCAAGACCCCGGAGGCCGCAGCCGACGTGGATCTGGCGGCCGTCGAGTTTGAGCTGACCACATCGGGTCTGGCTGTCGGGGACGACGGCGACGGTGGGTTGCGTGTGGTCGACTCGGCCAGTCAGGGGGTGGTGTTCGAGGCCCCGACCCCGGTGATGTGGGACTCCGGCGTCAGCCGGCTCACCACGCTGAGCACGAGGTCGGTCGTATCCGAACAGCCGGGTTCGGTGGATCCGACCAGGGCCGCCCCGGAGTCGGCGAACCTTGCCCCGGTCGGGGTCCGTCTTGATGGGAGCACCCTGACCCTGACTCCGGATCAGGCGATGATCGACGATCCGGCGACCGTGTGGCCGGTGTACATCGACCCGGTGTGGGCCTCGACGTCCAACAGCAGCTGGGCGATGGTCGCCAGTGGATACCCGACCACGAAGTACTGGAAGTTCTCCGGCACCGAGGGGGTCGGGGAGTGCCCGGTCAGCTCGGGCTACTGCAACGGGGTGGGGGTCAAGCGGTTGTTCTACGCCCTGCCGACCTCCTACTCCGGCAAGAGCATCATCAGTGCGGAGTTCCGGGTCACGATGACCCACACCTACAACAGTTCGGCGAAGAAGGTCTCGCTGTACCGGGCTGGCAGCGGCATCAGCTCCGCGACGACCTGGAACAACCAGCCGTCGATGAGCGTGCTGCAGGAGACCATCTCCCCAACGGCCACTCAGGGATCGTGTACCAGTACCAACCAGAACGTCGGTTTCAACGCGACGGCGGCGGTCCGGGAGGCCGCGACCAAGGGGTGGTCGACCACCACGTTCGGTATTCGGGCCCACGACGAGGGCGACTCCACCGCGTGGAAGCGCTTCTGCGGCAACGCGATCCTGTCGGTCAACTACAACCGGGCACCGAACCAGCCGGCGGCCTCCAGCCTGACGATGTCGCCGGGTGGGGTGTGCGTGTCCGGCGGCAACCGCCCCTACGTCAACACCCCACCGGTGCTGTACATGGTGTTCACCGATCCCGACAGCAGCTCCACCGCCACCGAGAAGCTCCATGGTGAGGTCTCCGTCAGTTGGCTGCCCTCAGGCGGCGGGACGAGAGTGACCCGGACCTCTACCACCACGATCAAGGGCAGCGGGTCACTGTTCCAGATGACCACCCCGTCGGACCTCCCCGAGAACGTGGTGGTCTCGTGGAGTGCGCGGGCCTCCGACGGAACGGCGTGGGGGGCCAGCAGCGTCAGCTGCGAGTTCGTCTACGACCACACTCAGCCAGCCGCCCCGGACATCGACTCGGTCGAGTATCTGCCCCTGGATGGGTCCGAGACGACCTCGGCCTGTGTCGAGGACACCGAGTGGCGGGGTTCCGTCGGGCGCTACGGCACCTTTACCTTCGACTCGGCGTCAACCGACACCGTCACCTACCGGTACGGGTTCAACACCAACCCCTCCCCGACCACCACGCTCACCCCGTCAACCGGGGGAGGAACGGTCTCGGTGCCCTGGCTGCCCGAATCCGAGGGAACCAACTTCGTCACCGTCCAGGCGGTTGACGCCGCTGGCCTGTCGAGTCCCATCGCCACCTGCATGTTCGCCGTGGCCAACCAGCCGGCTGCTGGATCCTGGACCCTGGGTGAGGCGGCTGGCTCCGCCAGTTCCATTGACGCCCGGGGTGCTCATCCGGCCATCGCGGCTGCGGGGGCGGCCTTCGGCGTGCCGGGACCGGGATGCCAGGGCACCAGGAACGCCTGCGAACTCGACAACGCGGTCCGGCTCAGCGGCGCCGCCGACAGCTACCTGGCGACGACCAGCTCCGGGCTGGTGGACACAGGGACGGGTTTCTCCGTGGCGGCGTGGGTGCGGCTGACCGACACCAGCACCGACCAGGTGGCCGTCAGCCAGGACGGTAGCGGTGAACCGGGCTTCACCCTGGGCTACAGTGCCGCGGCGGGCAGGTGGGTGTTCGGCACCCCGGTCACCGACGTCACCGCGTTGGGGGCGTGGTCGGTGACCAGTACCGCCGCTGCGACCGCCAACGAGTGGACCCATCTGGTCGGGGTCTATGACCCCGTGCGGCGCGAGCTGGGCCTGTACGTCAACGGCGAGCGGCAGGCGACCTCCCCGCGCCGTTCGGCCTGGCGGTCCAGGGGGGCCATCCAGATCGGTCGCAGTATCGCCAAGAGCGGGTACACCGACGGGTGGGTTGGGGAGTTGGCCGATGTCGCGGTCTTCGAGCGGATCGTGGTGCCCGCCGAGGCGGCCCAACTGTCGACGCTCCTTCCGGTGCGTACCGCCTACTGGCCGCTGAACGAGGCGGTCGATGGGTACAGCCCCGAGTATGGGGGTGGGGAGGATCTGGGGCTGTCCGCCGGTGCCCAGATCTACGCGCCGGACCTGGACGCCGACCCCACGGCGGAGGAACCCCTGCTCGGCACGGGGCATCTGGTCCTCGACGGGGTGGATGGCGCCGCGTCAACCCAGGCACCGGCGGTGGACACGGCCGGCAGCTTCACCGTGAGCTTCCGGGCCAGGGTGGCCGCCACCCCCCAGCGTCCGATGGCGGCCGTCTCGCAGGCCGGGACGACCACGAGCGGGTTCGTGGCGCGGTGCACCCCCACCCGGTGGGAGCTGGTGGTGCCGACCAGCGACACCGCGGGGGCCCAGACGGTCACCGTGTTCGACGACCATGCCCCTCCGGTCCCGTCGACGTATGGCCAGCATGTTGCCGTGGTCTACAACGCGTTCACCAACGAGCTGCGGTTGTACGTCGACGGGCAGCTGGCCAGCAGCGCGATGGGTGTCCACAACCAGACCTGGGCGGCCGGTGGTGGTCTCCAACTCGGTCGTGCCCTCCTCGACGGCCAGTGGCAGGACCCCTTCTCCGGGGTCATCGACGATGTGCGCGTGTACTCGGGCGTCGCGGACGCCACGGCCGTGGCGAACCTGGCGCTTCTGCGTGAAAACCCGAACCTCTGACCTCGCCGGACCAGGAGGTCAGCGTGCGCTGGCCTCCACCCCGGATCCCTGACCCCCAGACCTTCCCGAATCCCCGGCTCTCTCGATCTCTCATCTCCCGGAGCGGTGATGTTCTCTCGACTGCTGATTTCCGTGGCCCGGCGTCGCCGGCTGGTGGGCGCGGTCGCGGCTGTGACCAGTGGTGCCCTGGCTGCGACGCTGGTGGTCGCCGTGGACTTCCCCGACCTGCCTGATCCGCTGGACTGGGGGCGTCCGGACACCCGCAGTGGCGACCGGGGCGCCCCGGACCGCGAGGCCCTGGACGCGCTGCCGCGTGGGGCTGACCCCGACCAGGAGCGGGCGGCCACCACGGCCGCGACGGTGGTGTGGCCGAAGGCCGCCACGACGACCGTGACGCTGCCAGCCGGCGGGAGCGTTGGCCAGGCGGTGAAGGCGAAGGTCGGCGGGCTGGAGGTGTCCGTCGCACCGGTCGAGGCGACAGCGGAGCCCACCAGGGTTCGGCTGGAGACGTTCGACCGGTCCGCTTCGAGGCGGGCCAACGTCGATGGGCCGCTGCTGGGGGTGACCCAGGATGGCTCGGGGGGCGGATCGGCCACCGTCCGGGTCACCGTCGGCTACGACGGGTTCAAGGACGCCTTCGGTGGGCAGTTCGGCTCCCGCTTGGGGCTGGTGCGGTTGCCGGACTGCGCGGTGAACACCCCTGAGGTTCCCGGCTGCACCCCGCAGGCGGTGGCGTCGGCCAATGACACCGAGGCCAGGACCCTGAGTGCCACCGTCGCGATTGGAAACACCGTTTCCCTGCTGGCGGCCACCGCGACCGAAAGCTCGTCCCAGGGTGATTTCACCGCCACCGCGCTGTCGCCGTCATCGTCGTGGAATGTCTCCCCGTCCTCGGGGGCGTTCACCTGGTCGTATCCGTTGCGGGTGCCGCCGGTGCCCGGGGGGGCGGATCCCGGGGGTCAGCCTGGGCTACAGCTCGCAGACGGTGGATGGGCGCACGTCGACGACCAACAACCAGGGATCGTGGCTGGGGGAGGGCTTCGGCTACGAGCCGGGGTACATCGAGCGGCAGTACAAGCCCTGCCAGGACGACGGGCACGACAATTCCGGGGACCTGTGCTGGTCGCACGACAACGTGATGCTCATGCTCAACGGCAACTCCAGCCAGCTGGTCCGAGACGGTGAGAGCTGGCGGTTTGCCAGCGACGATGGGTCGAGGATCGAGCGGCTGACCGGGACGGTCAACGGCGACAACGACGGGGAGTACTGGAAGGTCACCACCACCGACGGCACCCAGTACTTCTTCGGCCTGAACCGGTTGCCTGGCTGGAGCGCGGGCGGGGAGGAGACCGCCTCCGCCTGGACCGTGCCGATCTTCGGCGACGACTCCGGGGAGCCGTGCTACCAGTCGACGTTCGCGAACGCCCACTGCCAGCAGGGATGGCGCTGGAACCTCGACCATGTCAAGGATCTCCACGGCAATGTCATGTCCTACTTCTACGGGCAGGAGACCAACGCCTACGCCCTGGGGTTGAAGACCGATGTCGCGGGAGCCTCCTACATTCGGGGTGGCTGGCTCAAACGGATCGACTACGGCCAGCGTGACGGCGCGGTGTATACCACCAGCGCGGCGGCCAGGGTGGTGTTCGACACCGCCGAGCGGTGCCTTCCGACCAGCAGTATGGACTGCGCCCCGGAGAAGCTGACCGAGGCGACGGCGGCGGCGTGGCCGGATGTGCCGTTTGACCGTAACTGTGCCGTCGGGTCAAAGTGTGCCGCCGACCAGGCGTCGCCGACGTTCTGGACCCGCAAGCGGGTCACCGCGATCACCACCCAGATCCGCTCCGGCTCGGCGTGGTCGCCGGTGGACACCTGGACGCTGGGGCATCTGTTCACCGACAACGCCGACGGTAGCCGTACCCTGTGGCTGAATTCGATCACCCACCAGGGGGTGGCCGGCGGCGGCGAGTCGGTCGCGATGCCGTCAGTGCGGTTGGACGGCCTGCAGCTGGCCAACCGGATCGACCGGGCCGGCGACAATGTCGCCCCGTTGATCCGCCCGAGGCTCGCGGTGGTGTACACCGACGCCGGGGGCCGGGTTGATGTCAACTACGCGCCAGCCGACTGCTCCGCAGGCGCCCTGCCGACCCCGGGTGCCAGCACCAAGCGCTGCTTCCCGGTGATCTGGCATCCGGGTGGGGCGAAGGATCCGGTCACCGACTGGTTCCACAAGTACGTGGTCGCCTCGGTCATCGAGACCGACGCCACGACCGTTGCGGCTGGCACGGCGGTGGCCCCGGACATGGTGACCAGCTACGAGTATCTCGGGGATGCGGCCTGGCGGCACGCCGAGGCGGACGGGATCAGCGATCCCGAGTACCTGACCTGGAGCGAGTGGCGCGGCTATGAGCGGGTGCGGGTCCGCGAGGGCGACGGCACGAAGATGACGACCCTCACCGAGCACACCTACCTGCGGGGCATGAACGGCGACCAGTCACCCGGTGGTGGCACCCGGTCGGTGACCCGGACCGACTCGACCGGTGGCAGCCACGTCGACGACAACGAGCTGGCCGGGTTCGAGATCGAGTCGGCCACCTTCAACGGCGCCCAGGTCGTAACGAAAACGATCACGTCGCCGTGGCGGTATGAGACCGCCGCCCAGACCTGGTCGTGGGGCACTGACCGGGCCTACCTGATCCGGCCGCGGACCACCCGGACGTTGACGGCGCTGGCCTCCGGCGGATGGCGGGAGACCCGCAGCACCACCACCTACGATCCGCAGACCTCTTCGTACCCGGATCCGGTGGGTCGGGCCACCCAGGTCGAGGACCTCGGTGACGTCAGCGACCCCGGCGACGACCAGTGCACCCGCACCTCCTATGCGGACAATCAGGCCGTCGGCCTGCGGACCCTGGTGTCTGGGGCCGAGACGGTGGCGGTGGCCTGCTCGGTGACTCCAGACCGGGCCACCCAGGTCATCTCCCACGGGCGGACCTGGTATGACGGGCTCTCCTTCGGGGCGGCCCCGGTGCGGGGCGACCCGACCCGCACCGAGAAGCTGGCCGGTCATGATGGGACGACGGCGACGTTCGTCACCGTCGCGGCGGCCACCTTCGACGCCTATGGGCGGCCGCTGACCAGCACCGATGCCAACGGGGCCACGACGACCACGGCCTACACCGAGACCGACGGGCTGACCACCCGGAAGGTCGAGAGCAGCCCGGAGATCACGGTCGGGACAGCGACGACGTCGTTTGCCGCCACGACCGAGTACGCCCCGCAGTGGGGGCAGCCAGCAGCCCAGGTGGACTGGAACGGCAAGCGCACCGAGTTGGTCTACGACGCCCTGGGGCGCCTGAGCGGGGTGTGGCTGCCCAACCGGTCGAAGGCGCTGGGGCAGACCCCCAACTTCAGGTACACGTACACCATCGACGGGGTGCATCCGACGTCGGTGCGCACCGAACGCATCAAGATCAGTGGGGAGTACGAGTCCGAGTACCAGGTCTACGACGGGTTCCTGCGCCCCCGCCAGACCCAGGCTCCTGGCACGGCCGGTGGCCGGCTGGTCACCGACACGTTCTACACCGCCACCGGGCAGGTCGCGAAGGCCAATGACACCTACTACGCCGCCGGCGCCCCCGCTGGGGATCTGCTGCCGGTGACCGATGGGGACGTCGACCTGCAGATGGTCTACGCCTACGACGGGGCCGACCGGGTGACCGACACGATCACCCTGGTGGCCGGGCAGGAGCGGTGGCGCACGGTCACCAGCTACGGCGGGGACCGGGTCCACATCGACCCGCCGGCCGGGGGCACCCCGACGACCACGATCAGCGACGCCCGGGGGCGGACGGTCGAGGTGCGCCACTACTCGGGTGCGGGGCCGGCGGGGGACTTCGAGGCGACCGGCTACGCCTACACCCCGGGCGGGCTGTTGTCCCAGGTCGTCGACCCGTCTGGGAACACCTGGTCCTACGGCTACGACCAGCGGGGCCGCAAGACCTGGGCCGAGGACCCGGACGCGGGGCGCACCACCCTCGGCTACGACGACCGGGACCTGCTGACCTCGACCACCGACGCCCGGGGCGTGACCGTGTCCTCGGTCTACGACGTCCTCGGCCGCCAGACCGCCACCTATCAGGGCGATCCGGTCACCGGCACGAAGCTGTCGGTGTGGGTCTATGACACCCTGCTGAAGGGACAGCTGTCCTACTCCTCCCGGTACGTCAACGGGCAGGCCTACACGGTCGCGATCCCGGGCCGGGACGAGTTCTACCGGGCGCTGCGCATCCGGTACTCGATCCCCGCCGATGGGGGTGCGCTCAAGGGCACCTACACCTTCAACACCGCCTACAACCGGGACGGCACCGTCCAGTCGATCACCCTCCCGGACGTGGGGGACACGCCCGGGGAGGGGATCGTCTACAGCTACGACGATCTGGGCCAGATGACCGGGATCTCCGGTTATGCCGGGGGGTTCAAGTACGACCTGACCGGGGAGTTGCTCCAGGTCGCGCTGAACGCCGGGGGCAAGTCGGTGTGGGTGACCAACCGGTACGAGGAGGGCACCGACCGGCTGGCCACCACGATCGTGGCCCGCCAGTCCACCACCACCGCCCCCCGCCCCACCTCGGACGTCAACCAGACCTACACCTACGACCCGGCCGGCAACGTCCTGTCGATCGCCGACACCCCCGCCAGCGGGGACCGCGACGTGCAGTGCTTCACCAACGACCACCTGCGGCGGATGACCGAGGCGTGGACCACCGCCTCCCAGACCGACGACCCATGCGCGGGGGGTCCCGCCTCCAGCGGGGTCGGTGGGGTGGCCGCCTACCACCAGGCGTTCACCTACGACGCTGCCGGCAACCGCCTGACCGAGTCCACGATGGTCTCCGACCAGACCGCTGGCACCGTCACCCGCGACTACACCTACCCCACGGCCGCCGGCAGCGGCGGGGAAGCTGACGGTGGTGACGGCGCCGGCAGTGGTGGGGGTGCCGGGCAGTCCCATGCCCTGCGGCAGGTGGTGGAGCACACCACGGGCGGGGATCGGCTGTCGACGTTCGGCTATGAC
>JAFGOK010000510.1 GCA_016926535.1 Micromonosporaceae bacterium
GCGACCTGGCCGAGAGCGATCAGAGCGATCGCGGCAATCAGCCAGCAGGTGATTATGCGCAGGGGGTGGCGGGCCGCAGACCCGCCGAGCCGTTCCAGAAAACGTTCCACACGACCAGGAAACCTCAGCGAGTGTAAAAATACAATGACTGCTTTCTTACATCACATGCACTACTGCACTCGATGCTTGTTCGCAACTGGTGCAGTAAAGTACCCCCATGGCCGCTGACCAGGGATCGAAGCCCACCCCAGGACACGGGGAGAAGCCCACCCCAGGGCACAGAGAGCGGAAGAAACAGCTGACCCGGCGCGCGATCGTTGACGCCGCACTCGCCCTCTTCCTGGAGAAGGGCTACGAGCAGACAACGGTGGCCGAGATCGCGGCAGCTGCCGGCATCGCTCCCCGCACCTTCTTCAGCTACTTCGACACCAAGGAGGACGTGCTCTTCGAGGACTCCCGAGCTCGGGTGGAGTATGCCCTCGCCGTCCTGAAACACCGGCAGCCCGGCGAGCCGATCCCCAGCATGGTCATGCGGGTCGTCGAGACCGTCTTCGAGTCGGACAGGCCCGACCTTGACTTCATGGCGGGTCCGGTCCAGGCACGCCTTCAGGCGATAACGACCGTGCCCGCCGTCCAGGCACGGGCCATGTGGTGGCTGATGAATGCCCAGCGGCGGCTCGCCGAGGTCCTCCAGCACGCCTTCCCGGAGGAGTTGGACGAGTCAGCCGCTGCCGCCGTCGTCGGGGCGTTCGTCGGCGCGCTGATCCAGACGGTTCTCACCAGCATCAGCCGGGGCGACGACCGGGAGCGGACCAGGGCGGAGATCCGCCGGGCAGCGCAGGTCGCCCTTCAGGGCATCGCAGCCCCCGTCCCTCCCCTGCCAGCTAACCCCGAGGCGTAGGGCCGCTCGGGCGCCCCTGGTGACCGATGAGATCATCGCGCGCCTCGTCTCCGCGCAGGTCCAGAACGACCCCGGCCTCCGCTGGTGGCCCTGCCGGATAGGTCTGACCGACCTCGACCGGGCAGCTGACGACGATGAGGTACGACAGCTTGAAGAACCGGGGCGGTTGCCTGTCCTCCTCCTGAGGTCCTCCCGCAGGTCATACAGATACACATTGATGGTCGGGCATTGCGTCTCGCCGCCCAGTCCTTGGTCGGCGCATCGAACACAACCGCGAACCCGGGCTCGCCGCTAGTCGGCGTGACCGTCACCCTGGGAAGCAGCACGCGGATGGCGGCCTCGGCGACGTCGTTGCCCGGATCGGCGTTCGGCGTCGCGGAGACCTCGCCGACCGCCATCGTGTTCGCCTCGGACTCCGGCTCCAGCATCACCCTGATCACGACGGCGTTGTCTCCGGACTCGTCTGTCGGAGGAACGCTGCCAAGGACACAGGTCAGCTGCTTTCGATCGCAAGACCTGCCGGTCATCGCCGGGCTGATGGTGATGCTCTTGACTGGTTCGTGCGGCAGATCCATGGCAAGTTGTGCGTTCTTCGCTTCGAACGCCCCGCGGTTGGTAACCGTGTATGTCACGACGATCGGATCGCCGCCGACGTAGCCCGTCTCCGGGGTGACCGAGACGGCGACCGCGACATCGGCCTGGCTGCCGACGACGACGGAGGTCCGGGCCACGTTGTCCGACAGATCAGGGTCGTACCGCTGTGAGGTCGCCTCGCCCTCGACCACGACGGCGCCGGCGGCGAGGCCGGTCGCCGTCACCCGCACCGTTGCCTGGGTGCCAGCGGCGATCGATCCGAGCGAGCAGGTTGTTGCGGCGAGATCGCACGCCCCGGCGCTCGGGCTGATCTGGGTCAGCCGCAAGCCGGGTGGAATGGCCCGTGCTCGATGGACACCCAACCGGCGATAACGGCAGCGGCACTGACCGCGCAGGTGACCTGGCCGACCACGATCGGTCTGCGCAGCACTTCCCATCGGAGTATGCGCAAGCGCGACATGCCGGACTGCGGACCGCCAATCCCGAACATGGTGGACTCCCTCCCGCGGCGGCCTACGGTAGGTCCCCCAGGGGCCGTGCAGCACCAGCGACCGGGCACCCTCTCGGGCACGGCCTCCTGCCCGAGGGGGCAGGGCTGCCGCCGGACGCGTCCCGGCCAAACCACCTCGCAACCGGACGCGAACGAGAAGTCCGATGACTAACGAATAGCTTCGGTGCAAGCAAATACCGACCACGTCCGGCGCTGGGCCGCACTGTCCCGCCGGACGCTGGCACTCACCCCTGGAGATTATCTGTGAAGAATGCTGGCCGCAGCATGCTGCTCGCCGCTGCCCTCGGTGTGGCTATGGCTGGAGTCGTCCCCTCACTCCCAGCACTGGCAGCAACGGAAAGCCCGACGGTCGCCTTCTCTCCGATCGTGACCAAGCCCACCGGACATACAACTGCTGTGACCATCACGAACGACACGACCGCCGCGTTGCGTTCCTGGACCATCGAATTCGATCTTCCCATTGAAGCCAAGATCAAGAACGTGTGGGGAGCAAACCTCACCGGCTCAGGCACTCACTATATCGTGAAGTCGAGGCCGAATGCCCGGACGATGAACCCGGGGTCCACAGTGAAGTGGAGTTATACTGCCGCTGGCCCGTTCGTCCAGCCGTCGAACTGCACGATCAACGGACGGCCCTGTGGCGGCGCCTCGACCCCAGCACCCACCCCGGAAGACCCGGCCCCCTCCACGCCAGCAGCGTCGAAGCAGGTCGTCGCCTACTACCCCTCCTGGGCGATGTACGGGGCCGACTTCCACATCAAGGACGTCGAGACCAGCGGGCAGGCTGCGAAACTGACTCACCTGGTCTACGGATTCGGTAACACGACCGACGGGCAGTGCGTCAGCGGTGATGCCTACGCCGACTACGGCCGGGCATATACCGCAGAGAATAGCGTCGACGGCGTCGCGGACAGCACAGCTGCCGGTACGATCCGGGGCAATTTCGGGCAGTTGCTCCGTCTCAAGCGGATGCACCCGGATCTGAAGATCCTCTACTCCTTCGGCGGATGGACGTGGTCCGCAGGGTTCGCCCAGGCCGCAGCCAATCCGGAGGCCTTCGCCGACTCCTGCTACAACCTGGTCAACGATCCCCGGTGGAGTGGGCTGTTCGACGGGATCGACATCGATTGGGAGTTCCCGAACGTGTGTGCCGCCCAGTGCGACACCAGTGGCTGGAGCTCGTTCAGCACGCTGATGCGGGCCATCCGGGACCGGTTCGGCGCCTCCGCGATCGTCACAGCAGCCATTGCCGTGGACGCCTCCCCCGGGGGCATGCTGGACAAGGCCGACTACGCCGGAGCAGCGCAGTTCATGGACTGGGTCATGCCGATGACCTACGGCTACGCCGGCTCCTGGACCCCCACCGGGCCGACCGGGTTGCACGGTGCACTCACGACCTACGACGGCATCATCAACAACTACCTCACCTCAGATGCCACCGTCACAAAGCTGAAGGCCATGGGCATCCCGGCCTCGAAGATCCTGCTGGGCGTGGACTCCTACGGCCGCGGTTGGGCTGGTGTGACCTCGGATGGTCCAGGGGGGACAGCCACCGGAATGGTCCCCGGCATTGATGGCCTCGGGTCCATGCCCTACCACGACCTCAAGACCATGTGTCCGGTCACCGGCACGGCCGGCGGCACCGCGTACGCGAAGTGCGCAGACCAGTGGTGGAGCTATGACACGCCCGAGACGCTCACGACCAAGACGGACTACGTCAAGCAACAGGGCCTCGGTGGCGCCTTCCTGTGGGAACTGGGCGGAGACAGTGCCGAGGGAGAACTGGTCGCAGCGCTGAGCAACGGGCTCCGCTGATGGTCGGCTCATCCGAGACGGGCTGCTCCTGCCGGACTCTCTCTCCACAGCCGGTCGACCGAGGTCACCCGGTAGGTGTACCGCATTCCAGGGCGAACCGTCGAGTCGACGAACCTGGTGTCGGTCACCGTCGCGATCGGATCTATCAGATCCGCCGAGTCACACCGGGGCGGGGTGTCCCCTTCGAATCGATACACCGCGTAGACCCGGAGCCTGTTTGCCGCTGTTTCCGGCGCCGGGACCTGTTGCCAGGTGACGATCGCCGCCCCAGAACTCGGATCGGGCATCGCGACGACCCCTGCTGGCGCCGGTAGCCGACCAGCTTGGACGTTCCTGAGCAAGGGGGGCAGTGCCGGCCGGCGGTAGTGCTCCCCGACAACCCGCGATATCGCTCCAAGCCGGTCGGCCCTCACGTACTCCGCCCGGAAGAACACATCCCCCGCGATGGCGGGATAGCGATTGTTGATGTTGAGATGGTCAGACAACTCCGCAGGGTTGTCCCAGGCACGCTTCGGCTCGTCCCACGATCGGGTTGACCCGGCCTTGTACGCCGCCTGGCCGACATACAACTGCACCCTGGTCCCAGAGACCAAATCCGACCACCACGAGACGAGGGTCGCATAGTCCGCGACGGCGAAACCGACGCTCCAGTACAGCTGGGGAACGACATAGTCCAGCCAGCCTTCGGTGACCCATTTCCGGCTGTCTCCGTACACCAGGGAGTAGGACTCTCCTCCCGCAGTGGCGGAGCCGAGCGGATCGGAGCTGCTGTTCCTCCAGATTCCCATTGGGCTCACCCCGACCCTCACCCACGGCTTGCTGGCATGGGTCCGTTGCGAGACCTCCTGGATCAACGCATCAACGTTGTTTCGGCGCCACGTCTCGCGGTCCAGCTGACCGGCACCGTAGCGACGGTATGAGGCATCATCCGGGAACGGCTCGTCGCCTTCCGGAGAGGGATAGAAGTGGTCATCAAAATGCACCCCGTCGAGGTCATACCGCTCGACAGCCTCGTCGATGACCTGCCCGACGAACCGCCGGGCCGAAGGGTTGCCCGGGTCGTAGTACAGCCTGCCACTGCGCCCGGACGGGTACGCAACGGCCCAGTCCGGATGCTGCCGCAGCGGATGCCCTGCCGGCAGTCCGTTCAGTCTCGTCCCGGCTCCCATGGGCGCGGCGACAGAGGCGTGGTACGGGTTGAACCAGGCATGGAATTCCAGACCGAACCGGTGGGTTTCGTCAACAATGAACTGCATGGGATCCCATCCGGGGTTCGTCCCCCGGACCCCGACGAGCGACTGTGACCATGGCTCGAATCGGGATGGCCACAGGACTCCGCCGGAGTCGCGGACCTGCACGATAACCGCATTGAGATTCTTCTGTTTGGCCAGCCGCATCCATGCTGTGTATTCGGCCATGACCGCGGCCTGACTCAGACCCGGCTTGCTCGGCCAGTCCAGGTTGTATGCGCTGACAATCCACATCGCTCGGATTTGGCGCCCAGAGGTTGCCGCTGCCAGGGTGCAGTCTTCCGGCACGCGTTCGATGCGTGCGATACTCCCGGCGTACCGACGCGCTATCGCTGACCCGCACGGGTACACCATGGCAAGGGTCGCTGTCAGCAGGCCGCAGCAGACTACTGCGATGCTCGCCGGCCTGGCGCGGGCAAGCAGTTGGCGATCGCGTGAACGCTTCACGAGTAGATCTCCACGACGTTCGTTCTCCTTCGGTTACTTCAGTCGTTCCCACAGCACCGGGGCGAGCAGTGCCGCGTATACGGCAGAAACGTGGCTGGCATCGCGGTAGACCAGGGTGTTCCCGATGATGACCGGGCATGTTTTCGACCAGCAGAACCACGCGGTCGGATCGATGACGGAGACCCCTGCCCGGCTCGCCGCCTGGTTCACCATCTCGCGGCGGTGTGGCTTGGCGATCGCCTCGGAAACGGGACGGCTACAGGCGCTCACGTCGTGTGGGTGCGACGAGACGCAGTCCGGCACATTCACCGCCGGCCACGGAGTGTCGGCGATGAGAACCACCCGGCTGGTGAACGGCTTGACTCTGGCAACCGTCTCCATCCATTTGTCGGTCCAGGAACGGTCGATGTCCTTGCCTCCCCCGATCAGGACACCTCCGTCGCCGACCGACGACATAATCACCATGAATGGATGCAGCGCCTTCAACCGTTCAACTACGGTGTTTCGCCATGCGACACACTCGGTGTACTCCCGTTTCAGCTCCTTGAGGCGGATGAGTACGGACGCCGCAGAGCAGGCGCTCTTCGAGTAGGGAATCAGCTTCCAGTGCCGCTGCTTGGCGACAGCGTCCAGCGCGGGAAACCAGTGACCGGCATGCGAGTCGCCGAACAGCACGACGACCTGGTTCGAGGCAGGGTCGCCGTAGACACACTTGTCCTGGATCGCGGAACTCGTCAGCGGCGGGTCGCAGCCATCCGTGTACATGACGGGAAAGTCGCGC